>CAZSZQ010000018.1:0-34223 GCA_964610475.1 uncultured Desulfatiglans sp. | reverse complement strand
CCAATAAAAAGCATTTATTGCATCTTCTTTTCTAAATATATTTGAGTAATTCAAGGTTTAATACTTTCATTCAGGGAGGCCCTTAAATGAAACATCTTTTTAAATGCATAGTATTATCTTTGTTGGTTCTGATACCATCTGCCATTTATGCCCATCCAAGTGTTTACCCTCTTGGAACAACCATTTATAAACCCGATAAATGCTGGAATGGTTTTACTATCCTATCCGCTGATAAGGGCATCCTTATTGATATGAACGGAAACCTTGTTCATTTATGGAAAGGTAAACTCCATCATCCAAACAAGGTATACCCGGGCGGATACCTGCTCTCGGCAACTACGCCATGGAAACAGGGCAGGCAGGATGCCATTCAGATACAGATCAGGGATTTCAATGATAATGTTCTATGGAGGTTTGACAGGTGGGTGGAGGGAAAGGCCAATGAGGGAGAAGGCACCATATGGGTTTCAAGGCAACATCATGACCTGCAAATGAAAGGAAATCCTACCGGTTATTACATACCCGATGCCCCGCCGGTGGACACAAAAAAGGGCACAATACTTGTCCTTGCACACTATAATGTAAAAAACGATCGGATAAATAAGAATGTGCAGCTTTTAGATGACGTGCTCTATGAGGTGGACATAGCAACCGGAAAGATCACATGGGTCTGGAAGGCGGCAGAGCATCTTGATGAAATGGGTTTTGACGAAGCAGCCCTTACTGCCATGCAGAAATATAACAGAAAACAGATGAGTGAGGGTGACGGATTTGACTGGTTTCATCAGAACTGCGCATCATACCTTGGCCCAAACAAATGGTATGACGGAAGCGATAAAAGATTCCACCCTGACAATATCATCATAGACAGCCGTGAGGCAGGGCTTCTTGCAATAATAGATCACGAAAGCGGCAGGGTCGTATGGAAGGCAGGGCCGTATTATCGAGAAGGAGATGATAAGAAACTCGGATGGATGATAGGTGTGCATCATACACATATGATACCCAGAGGGTTACCCGGCGAGGGAAACATCATGGTTTTTGATAACGGCGGCAATTCAGGTTATGGGCCTCCCACGGATTTTGCTCCGGATGGCATATCTGTCATGCGCCGTGATTACTCAAGGGTGGTTGAATTCAATCCCGTCACAAAGGAGATTGTATGGGAATACTCTCCCAATAATACCGGAAAACCTGCACCGGTATACGGGCATAAGCTCTACAGTGTTAATGTCTCATCTGCTCAGCGCCTACCCAATGGAAATACACTCATTACAGAAGGTGCCCAAGGTCGTATTATTGAGGTGACAAAAGATTATGAGATCGTCTGGGAATATGAGAACCCTTACCTGTGGGACTCTGATATGCCTATGATCAGAAACATGCTATACAGGGCATATCGTATACCCTATGACTGGATCCCCCAGCTTGATAAACCGAAGGAATCGGCGGTTGAAGCCGGACCCAATTATATGTTTACAATCCCCGCTGCTGATGGGTCACACCCCGATTTTGGTATAGATAGAACCGCAGTATGGACCCAGGGAAACACACAGGGAAGAGAAGAAAAAGGAGTACCAGAAAAATGACAGAAACAAAATATGGAAAATATATTGTAACCGAGCTCAAGGTACCTGAAGAAAAGAAAAAGATAGAGACTGCATATTCAAAATATGCAAAGAGAATACTTTGGCTGGACAAGAACGTGGTGGAAGGGGCATTTCATATGAATACAGCCTGGTACCTGAAGGCTGCTCAAACCCTTGAAGATGTGCCACATGTACATGATTCGGACGAGATCATAGGTTTCTTTGGAAATAACCCTGATGATCCTTATGACCTTGGCGGCGAGATAGAGATATGGCTTGAGGATGAAAAACATATCATCACAAAGAGCGCCCTGCTCTTTGTGCCTGCCCACATGAAACACTGCCCCCTGGTACTCAAACAGGTGGACAGGCCGATATTCCATTTTACGACCGTGCCTGGAAAACTTTATATAAAAGAAGAGAAAGGAAAATAGTTTAAATTTATTGTGATGACATCTATACCAACAGTAGGGGCGAATAATTATTCGCCCCTACTGTTAAACAATATTTCACATGATATTGCTTGATTATTCACAACCTTGCAGTTAATATCCTTCAGTCCTGCTAATGATAAAATCCCTATTGTGTATTATTACTTATGAAAAACCACGGCTCATCTTTCTGTGTTACATTCAAAATGTAAAGATAGTCGGATCTGGTGAATCAATTGTTATGTTTAAAAAGGAGATTAAATGAAAAATAAACCCCCTAAACCCTGGCTTGCTGGAGTATTTACACTTACTATTATAGGCTTGGGTCATCTTTACTATGGTGAATTTTAAAGGGGTATTAGTTTAATTTTTGGTGGGTTATTTTTTAGCATTTTAGCATTTTATATCCCTCTCTTAAATATACGAGCAGGACTGATCATATTCATAATCATTTTGATTGCATATAAAGTCTATTGCATAGTGGATTCGGTTAGAGGTGCAGGTGCCCTTAAGAATCATTACATAATGAAAAATTTATTAGTCATGGGATAGTGAGGTATCGAAAATTCGCTTGAATAGAACAGGCAAAGAACTTAGATAAAACACCAAAGAGAATATTGAACGTATCTCAAAATATATATTGTGATTTTATTTTAAAAAATTGAGGCGTGTCCCCTATTTATTAGTATATTTACAGGATCGGTTATGGACAGTAATAAAAAAATGATTGAACTCTCAGATGATGATAAAAAGAAAAAGACCGCGGTTCTGTTTTCTGTTCAGACACAGGGCACTACCGATGAGGATAACAACTCTTCTCTTATAGAACTCAGGCGTCTTGTAAAAACCCTTGGGCTGAAAGTGGTTGGAGTTGTAACCCAGCGACGCCCAAAACCTGACCCTGGTGTACTGCTTGGCCCGGGAAAGCTTAAGGAGCTAGCAAACTACACAGGTGGCACAGGGGTGGTTGAAAGGTTCAAGCATAAATCAGGTGATGAGGTATTTAAAGAGATGGACGAAGAGATACCTGAAAGCGCTGTTTCCGGTGATTTTAAAAATGATACAGGGACTCCACCGGATGCTGATGAGGGTGCCCGGGCCAGCGTTGTTGTGTATGACGGTGAAATAACTCCTCGACAGTTAAGAAACCTTGAAAAGGCAACAGGTGTTGAGGTACTTGACCGCACAGGGGTGATCCTTGAGATCTTCAGCCGTCATGCAAACAGTCGTGAGGCCATGATCCAGGTGGAGATAGCCAAGCTTGCCTATATGGCACCAAGACTGAGGATGTCCCATATTGGCGGAGACCGGCAGGGCGGCGGTATCGGGGTAAAGGGGGCAGGGGAGACCTCACACGAGCTGGATAAACGCCGTATCAGAGATCGTATATCAGAACTGAAGGGGCGCCTTGTTGAGATTCACAAGGAGCAGGACAGGAGGCGCACCCGCAGGAAGGAGAGCTTCCAGGTATCCCTGGTGGGTTATACCAATGCAGGCAAGTCGTCAATCATGCGGAAACTCACAGGAAGCAATGTGCTGGTAGAGGATAAATTATTTGCCACCCTTGACACCCGTGTAAAGACCATGCAACCGGAAAGTTTTCCACCAGTGCTTGTATCCGACACGGTCGGTTTTATCAAGAAACTGCCCCATGACCTGATTGCCTCTTTCCAGTCCACTCTTGATGAGGCCCTTGCAGCTTCATTACTTTTATATGTGGTGGATGTGTCTGACCTGGCATTCCGGTCGCAGCTTGCCGTAACGAGAGAGGTTATCAGAGAGATCGGCGGTGAAAAGATCCCTGGCATACTGATTATGAATAAATCTGATAAACTCACGGAAACGGAGCTTGAAACCCTGCGCTGTGAATTCGTGGACGGGGTTTTTATATCTGCCCATAACATGGACGATATCACCGTTTTAAGAAGAAAAATCCTTGAGTTTTTTGAAACAGATATGGTCGAGACGAAAATGGTGATCCCTTATAATAAGGGGCAGATACTGGGGCAGTTAAGGACAAGGGCAGAAATTATTAATGAATCATACAATGAAAAAGGCACTGAGATAACCTTTAAGGCCTTCCCTGACACACTGGCTTGGCTTAAGAAAAGCCTCTGAAACAGGGCTGAAAAAACCCATTTGAATAGAATGAAAATTAAGATATACTTTTTTGTGGGCTGGGATGTTTGAGTCCTGAGTTTTTCATATTGACACACTTATGTAATTGCTTGTACAAGTACCTCCCATGTATTGACTTAAAGATTTACATGTAAAGATAAAAACCGGAAATATCTTACAGGGGATAATCTATGTTCAAAGTCAGCGGAATCGATTTGGTTATCATTATCATGTATTTCATAGCGGTCATCATGGTGGGGCTTTGGGTCTCTAAACGAGGCTCCAAAAACATTGAGACCTACTTCCTTGGCGGCAAGAAGTTACCATGGTATATCCTGGGCATTTCGGATGCATCGGGCATGTTCGATATCAGCGGCACAATGGTCCTTGTGACCTGGCTGTATATGTACGGCCTTAAGAGCATCTGGCTCCCGTGGGTGTGGCCGACATTCAACCAGATCTTCCTGATGATGTTTTTAAGCGCCTGGCTCCGGCGATCAAATGTTCTAACCGGAGCGGAATGGATCAAAACACGATTTGGCGATGACAAAGGAGCGAAGCTTGCTCATTTGAGCGTAGTATTTTTCGCCCTGATAGCCGTTGTCGGGATGCTGGCTTATGCATACAAAGGTATTGGCAAATTTGCGGTCGAAATGTTTCCCTGGCGTTTTACCAATACAAACGAGGGGCTGCTCTGCGATGCGAATATCTATGCGCTGATCCTAATGGGTTTAACAGCGCTCTATACTGTTAAAGGCGGAATGATCAGTGTCGTTATCACTGAGGTAATGCAGTTTACAATACTTACCATCACAGCGATAGCCATAGGTGTAATAGCCATATTTTCGGTTAGCCCGGCAGAGATTCAACACCTGATCCCTGCGGGATGGACAAGCCCTCTATTCGGTTACCATGTTGGGCTTGATTGGACGGGCATCTTTGACAAGGTGAACCTGGCCATTAAAAATGAAGGCAATGAATTGTTCGGCATCATATTCGGCCTGATGTTGTGTAAAGGCGTGCTGGCGAGCCTAGCCGGGCCAATGCCTAACTACGACATGCAAAGGATACTTGCGACACGTAACCCCAGAGAAGCATGCATGATGAACGGCTGGGTAACAACAGTATTAATGTTTCCCCGTTACCTGATGGTAGCAGGCCTGACTGTCATGGCCCTTAAATATTGCACACCGGCCCTGAAAGCCATGGAAACGCCTGATCTCGAAAGGATTTTACCGGTAGTTCTGTTCAATTATATGCCGCACGGCGTTGTGGGATTTTTACTTGCAGGCTTACTCGCGGCTTTCATGTCCAATTTTGCGGCAACGGTCAATGCTGCGCCCGCGTATATTGTAAACGATATCTACAAACGATATATCAATCCTAACGCCTCGGCTAAAACCGAGATTCGTATGAGCCGCATGTCATCGTTCTTGATACTTGTATTAGGGTTGGCCCTGGGGATGTTTACCAAAAACATCTTCAGCATCATGTGGTGGATTGTGGGCGCCCTTAACGGTGCATACGTTATTGCCAATGTACTCAAATGGTTCTGGTGGCGCTTTAACGGGTACGGCTATTTCTGGGGCATGATCACTGGCATTTTCAGCGCCTTATTTGTGCCGGAAATTATGAAGCTCGCTTTGGGCCGGGATATAAATGCACTCTATACATTTCCTGTCATTTTCGCAGTCTCTGCCATTGGCTGTTTCCTTGGGACATTTTTAACAAAGGCCGAGGATGATGCCATTCTTAAAAAATTTTACAAGACAGTTAATCCATGGGGATTCTGGGGGCCGATCCGGGAAAAGGTTGCTAAAGAAGATTCTACATTCCGTCCCAATCCGGACTTCTACCGCGATATGATCAACGTTGCCGTTGGAATTTTCTGGCAGTTGTGTCTTGTTGCCCTGCCAATCTTTATCGTGCTCAGAAGCTGGACCTGGGTAACCTGGATTGCTGTTACGCTCGTCGCAACAACGATCTTTATCAAATTCAACTGGTACGACAAGCTGGAGAAGAGTTTACCGCCTTCGCCTCAAGAATGAAACGATATGAATAAACTTGACGCAGACGTCAGGGAGTTGCAGATACGCCTGAAGGATGGCTCGGTACAGCGGGCATATAGAGGAATTGTTTCATACATGTCCCGATTGCGGGGGGTGTTTGCAGATAAGTTAGGTGAACGGGCCGTATCGGGTTTATACCAGGGTTATTTTGATATGACCTACTTTGCGCTGTTCCCTGATGAGCTGAAAACCCGTGATCTCAAACTTGCTATTGTCTTTAACTACGAATCGTTCAAATTCGAAGTCTGGCTTGCTGCAAGGAACCGAAAGGTACAGAAACGCTATTATGAACTGCTTCTTAAAACCCGTTACAAGAGGCATCCCCTTATTGAGCCAGCGACCGGGATAGACGCAATTGCCTCAGCCGTACTCAAAGAAAACTTTTCTCTTGAAACAGAAAGCACCCTCACAGCTCAAATCATTGATGGTGTTACGGTGTTTGAAAAAAATATAGTAGCATTCCTGAATAAAATGGATGCACAGCATACCGGGTAGCAGGCAGGCGGGGTTATTAACCCAACCCACTACTTCAAAATCAGGGTTTAATAACCATGCACGAAAACCATACAGAATAAATGAAAATAAGAAATAAAAATTGAGAGTTATCCTATTATGTAACCGGATAACCAAACCCTGTCAGGGGTCGAGCGGGTCCATGGGATTGCATTGAAGGGCATTTCTGTCAGGATAGCACTCGCTTGTGGCTTCACTCAACTTAATTAATTCCCGATAAGGAACACAGCCCAGTTCCATCATGAATCGTTTTTCCATGCCGACCAGAAAATTGTTCTGTACCGGGTCAGTAACAATAAGGATCTTTTTATCGTAAGGCATTTTATAACGATATATCATCCTTGCTGTATTACGCATATTAGTAGTGGTGTGACGGGCATGAGGCTCAATGAATATTGCACTTTCAGGGACATTCAATTCTTTTACCATGAACTTCTTCATCTCAACAGCCTCGCAAAAGGGTGTTTTATTCGGATGCACATGGCCTCCTGAAACAACAACAAAAGGTGCAGCACTCTTTTTATAATATTCTGCTGCCATCCTGCACCTGCTGATCCCCAGAGGATCGATCTCAACACCTTCTACCTCAGGGCCCTGTCCAGGAACAAGGATCACGCTGTATGGATAATTATCCCAATTTACATTTTTGATCTTTTCAAAGGCGGTTTTATTCATGTTGCTATCCAGAGGTTCATAGCGTGCAGCTTCATCTCTCTGATTCATTAACAGGGCCTTCATACTCATGTTAACTGGCAAATCAAAAAAGGCCCTATCCTCCATGTCCTTTACTTCATCAATAAGCATAATCTTAATATCTTCAAAGAATTTTTCATCATTGGAAGCAAAAGAGATAGAGTCTATCTTCTCATAAAAGGGTTTTATGCCCTTGATATAAACATCCAGGATATGGCCAATGCCCTCAGCCACATTGTTCCAAACAGCCCTTACATATTGGTCGTCAGAAGATGATGCATATAAATTATAATAACCCGAGACCTTCAATGTTGAAATCAGTCTGCTGAAATTTTCATTCTCTTGGGTTAACACGGCAAGGGTGTCGCTGGTAACAGCTATTTCATCGGGTGTCCACTTGACCGCATCTGCATAGCAGCCTACATCATTACACTTTTTTAGGGCCAATTCTATGCGTGACTTATGCTCGTGGGCAAGCATCTTTAATGCCGGATGTGCCAGGATGGTTTTTAATGCTTCCGGACTATTTTCTATATAAGCGATAAAAGGGAAAGCCTTCTTGATGATTAATGAATCAGTTTGTATATTTTGCTTCTGTTTGTTTAATTGACAGGACAATAAACAGATGAGCAACAAAAAAAGCGACAATATTTTTATCAGATGAATTTTATAATATTTTTGGGGATTCATTTGCAGCTCCTTCCTGTTTTTAATGATTATAGAAGAGATATGATTAGTAAACAATTGCTTTTGGAGCAAGAGGGTATTTAATAAAGTTCTTCCTTAAGCATGAAATAAGGTGTATTTAATAGAAAACCGTTTTACTCAAAACCTACTTTAATTTTAGCACGAAAGGAAGGAGAAATGTTATGAAACGCCCTATTTTTATTCTAACTCTATTGATTGTTTTTTCCTTTTTAACTGCCCAGGCAGGAGAGACCAAAAAGATGATTAAGGCTGATGCAACGAAAATCCAGGGAGTGTGGTCCCTTAAATGCATGGATGTAGGGATTGGTGAAAACAAAAGAACACGTGATGACGCACAGTTTATGATATATATAGCCAAAAAACACTACAGCGCAATCCGTGATTTTACCCCAAAAGCCGCTCCAGGTGAAACAGCGCCTCCAGCCAACCGCTCATTCATGGCAGATGCCGGGACATATGAGTTTACCGGCGATGAGATAATTGTTCATCATAAAATAGCTGCATTCCCTTCCCTAGGGACAATGACATTCAAGTGCTATATGGAAGATGACAACCTCATACTTGAACCGCAGTATGACAAGATGGTTATGCCGGGCATGCAGGCTATAAAGCCTTCTGCTGACGGTAAGATGGGTTACGGCGATATGGCAGTGAAATATGTGTTTCAAAGGCTGGAATGAATAAGGTCTAACAATTTATCTGTACCTTACATTAAGCCAGGGTATCTCTTTCTAATTCTAACATCTATCCCATGGGGCATGGCACTCCGTGCCCTTACCACTATAACATCCTGTCAAGGTCAATCGGCCCGGCTTTTTCCCATATTTTTCTTTCTGCTTCATAAATAGCCTTTTCCATATGACAATCCTCTGAGATTATCATAGTATTTCGACTGGTTCCGTATTCATGCCATTTTCCGATGCTTTCACATGAAGGATTACCTGTACGGGCAAATTTTATCCAGGCATCCTGCATCTGGCGTGATAGTTTTTCAGCAGCAGGGCCTGTGCCGCAGAATGTGTCATCCATTGTACCGAAAACAAAGCCAACCTCAAGCGCATGGGAGGCCCCTAATATGCCGCCCGCTGCCAGGGATTTCCAGGTAAAAAGATAGTTATAGACCGGTATACCATGGTTACTCTGTGCTTCAGTAATATGAATGGCAATATTTCTGAACATGATGTCGGTATTTATTGCAGAATAGAGTTCAAAGGGGGTTACCGGTTCCCCGCGTTTTATCTTTTCTCTTTTGTAAACATCAACAATCATTGAAATATCTTTTTCAGGCACATTCCGGCTTAACAATTTTATCAGCATTTCATCATCCATTCTATGATGTGCAGGATTCATCAAAGAAAAAAGCTTCTGCTCATCAAGATTGGTGCCAATTATAACCGGCACCCTTGCGGCGACACCCTTAGAAAAGGCCTCAAGGGGCATGAGGGGCATTACTTTTCCATCGGCAACCGGTATGCACGGCGCCTCTCCCTGATCTGTTTCAATGGCCACTTTTGTTTGAATTTTCAATATATTTCTAACGGAAAGCGCTCTTATTCCATTAATGTCTTCCGGTCTTAATCCTGCCATTTTAAGAAAAGTTTCTGCTGTGTATATGGAGTTTTCAAGGGGACGCGCTATAGCGCCTACAGCACTTTCTATAATAGCCTTATGAAAAAGCCCCTTTGCTTTGGGGAGCACCATAAGACAGGCAACACTCATGCCACCTGCTGATTCACCAAAAATGGTAACATTACCAGGGTCTCCGCCAAAGAAAAAGATATTGTCATGTACCCATTCAAGGGCAGCCACCTGGTCAAGAATCCCTTCATTACCTGTTGAAGGGATCTTTCCCCCGGTCACCTTGTCAAGGTTTAAAAAGCCAAGGGCACCAAGCCGGTAGTTGATAGTTACAATCACCAGGTCGCCCCTTTCAGCCAGTTTGTGAGACCTGAACATCTCTTCGGAGCCTGAACCTAATGAAAAGGCTCCGCCGTGTATCCATAACATTACCGGTCTTTTTTTATCATCAAGGCCCGGGGTATACACATTGAGGAAAAGGCAGTCCTCGCTTTGTGTTTCATGGATTCTTCCGCCAATGAATCCTTCAGGCATGGGATTCTGAGGCGCTATTGACCCATACCTTGAGGCAGACCGCACACCCTTCCATGATGACACAGGTTGCGGTTGCATCCACCTGAGTTTACCAACAGGCGGATCAGCATATGGGATCCCCTTGAAAACAATAAGATTGTTATCTTTTGATCCCTGAAGTTTTCCCTGATCTGTAGTAACGATATTATTTTTAACGTCTGTCATGGTTCCCTCCTCATAGAAGAGACTGCAAACGGTAATTGAGATACGACACAGTGTACGCCTGCAGATGAGCGTAAAATGGTTTGTTATTTTTAACTCAAGACCTTAACATAAATTATCTTGTCATCACCAGGAGCATAAAAATCCTTTAACCGGGCTTCTGCTCTGTAACCGCAGCTTTCATAGAATTTCCTGGTGGGCAGATATTGATCTCTGGAGGATGTTTCAATGTATATGTTTATCCCATCCATGGAAGCTATTTTTTGTTCCGATTTTACAAGAATCAGTTTTCCAAGCCCTATGCTTCTTGATTCGTTTGTAACCGCTATCCAGTATAAATCAAAACTGTTCAGTGTTCCTGGTATAGGGCCGTAACAGGAGTATCCTGTAACTCTTCCGTCGATCTCCATAAAAAGAAAATAATAACCGCTGGCGGTTCCCTTTAGAAGCCGCTCCTCAACAAGTTCAGCAGCTATATCAAGCTCTTCTCTATTAAAAAATCCTGTTGATTTGACTATCTCAACAATATCATAGCTATCTGAAGAAACGGGGTTTTCCCGCCATGTTATATTGTTTCTGTAAAACCTGTCTCTCTTTTCCATATTGTTTTTATAAGGGATCTGTGATTGCATCATTTATGATTCTATATATAACATCTGAGGAATTTAATCCTGACCGGCCCGCTGCCGCCATGAATCCTGCATCCGGTGATATACAGGGGTTCGCATTAACCTCCAGCACAAACGGGTTATTCGCCTTATCAACCCTGAAATCCACCCTGCAATACCCGCCCATATTAAAGAGCCGCCAGCATTTTTTAGATATATCCTTGAGTTTATCAAGGAGGGGCAAATCATCCTCGGCAAAATCAAATACCCTTACGGTATTATTGTATTCAAATGTATTTTCGGCCCATTTGGCATCATAACCCACTATCTTCTTTTTATTTTCGTCATACGATATAAACCTTATCTCTGCCGGGGGCAATACCTCCGGCCCATCCTCCCCTGCCAGCATAGAAAGGTTGAATTCCCTTCCATCTATGTACTGTTCAGCAAGACACATCCCGCTTAGTGCCTTTTTTCTTTTTCTCATCTCGTTATAAAGACCCTTAGCAGAGGCAGGCATTACAACAGAGGAGTCATCAAGCCCTATGGAGGCATGCTCCCACACCGATTTGATAATATATTCGCCATTAATGGCAACATCGTTGTTTTTCAAATCCTCAGGGGTAAAATATTCAGGGGTCGGGATATTGTTTGCCCGGAGCAGCTCCTTTGCAAGGATCTTGTTTGATGTTTTATAAATTGCATCTGTCTTTGAGCCCGTATATGGGATATTCAGGGTATCAAAAAGGGCAGGCGCTAGGTGTATAAGACTCCCCCTTCCCCCCACAGATTCAACAAGATTGAAAATGAGATCCGGGGTAGTGCAACTGATCAAATCTTTAAATTCATCCAGGTTGAGGTTAAGACCTGTCTCGATAACCTTATGACCCATTGAAACAAGAGCATCTCTTACACTCTGTGCCTGAATCAACACATCGGCCTGATCCGGGAAGACTTCTCTGATATCCTTGATATCCCCGGATACCGGTTTGTCATAAGCAATGGTAATTTTCATCTCTGTTTTGCGCTTTTACATAAGGAGATTCTTTCGAGTGCAGAGTCCATTATGCGTTTTATAAGCTCCTGGTAACTGATGCCGTTGAGCCCGCAGAGTATGGGGAGGTCTGATATCGTAGGATTAAGTCCAGCAAGGGGGTTCACCTCCAGGAACATTGGCAGGCCGTTTTTATCTGACCTCAGGTCAATACGGCCTCCATCGCGGCAGCCCAGGCCGCGCCATGCAGCAAGGGAGGCTTCAACTGCCTTCATAGCTTCAGGGTCATAAACCGCTTTGTATTCAACCCTTGTTTCAAAATATTGTTTATTTGCGTAGGAGTATGCGTCAGGCTCTGCCCCCTTGTCCTTTTGCAACAGCACCTCTATTACCCCAGTAGAAACCGCCTTTTCACCGGTACCAGTGATACCTACCGTGAACTCCCTTCCTGGGAGAAATGCCTCCAGGATGGCAGGCTGTTTAAAGGTATCAAGTATCCATTTGCATGCATCATAAAGCCCTTTTTTGTCTTTGATCTTTGAATCAGGCCCTATGCCCTTGCCTGTCCCCTCTGCAACAGGTTTTGCAAACAGGGGAAAGGCTATGGTGCATTTCTCAAGGTCTGTTAAGGTATTGATCACCTGAAAATCAGCGGTGGGTACGCCAATATCTCTTAAGATATGCTTGGTCATCCCCTTGTGAAGCGCAACAGAAAGCACAAGAGGGTCTGAAAAGGTATAGGGGATATCATATGCATCGAGCAGGGCAGGGACCTGTGCCTCCCTGCCTAAGCCCCTCACACCCTCTGCTATGTTAAAGACCACGTCCCATCGGTCACCGGCTACAAGCCGTTGGGTAAGTTCAAATATATTGCCTATCCGGTCGGTTTTAAAGCCAAGGTTTTTAAGCGCCTTCTCAATTCCTTCTATAGTATCGGGCCTGTCAAACTCAGCAGCATCCTCTTCGCTCATGCCGTGTGCCAGGTAATACTCTTTTAAATCATAGGTTAAGCCTACCTTCATGGCATGGGCACCTGTTCCATTGCAGGCCCGCCCTTAAAGCGGTATCCCTCATAACCTATTCTTCCGCCCGGATCAGGATAGCGATATTGGCCGCCCTTATAATTGGTAAGGAGCAGGTCGTCCCCGTCTCTTCCTGTAATATAGTCAGGGAGAAGAGGGATCTTGCCGCCTCCGCCAGGGGCGTCGATCACATAGGCGGGAATGGCATAACCTGTTGTGTGCCCCCTGAGCCCGTTAATGATCTCAAGGCCCTTTTCCACAGATGTGCGTACATGGCTTGAACCGGGGATAGGGTCGCACTGGTAAAGATAATATGGTTTTACCCTTATCTTTAATAGACCATGAACAAGGGATTTAATGGTCTCCACATTATCATTGATGCCTGAAAGCAGAACGGTCTGGCTCCCAAGGGGTATGCCCGCATCTGCAAGCCTCTCACAGGCCTGCGCTGTCTCGGGTGTCAGCTCCTCAGGGTGTGTAAAATGGATGCTCATCCACAGGGGATGATATTTCTTAAGCATCCTGGTCAATGATGGTGTAATTCTCTGTGGCAGGACAACAGGCACCTTTGTGCCTATTCTGATCATCTCCACATGCTCAATCTTCCTTAAGCTTGAAAGGAGCCATTCGAGTGACTCATCTGGAAGGGTGAGAGGATCACCTCCTGAAAGGAGGACATCCCTTATCGACCTGTTTTCGCTAATGTAGCTGATAGCCTTTTCCCACCTGCTCCTGTCGGATACAGGACACTGACTCATGCCCACCATACGTGAACGTGTGCAGTACCTGCAATAACTGGAACAGAAGTCTGTTACAAGAAAAAGTACCCTGTCAGGATATCTGTGTACAAGCCCGTGTACAGGGCTGTCAGCGTCCTCGCCAAGGGGGTCTTCTGTTTCGCCGTAGGAGAGGATAGACTCGGCTGTTACAGGGACCACAGCCCTTCTGATGGAATGATCAGGGTTATCCCTGTCAATAAGGCTTGCATAATAGGGTGTAATATTAAGTGGCAAACCGCTTTCGGATAGACCAATGGCGTTTATCTCATTATCGGTTAGATTAATGATCTGCTTCAGGCCGTCAAGATCACGGATCCTGTTCCTGAGCTGCCACTGCCAGTTGTTCCATTCAACAGATGAGACTTCAGGATAATATTTCTTTCTGAAAAATGTTGTTTTCTGGCCTGTTTTAAATTTTGGAGAACTGTAAACACGTCGGAGGGTTGCTACTTTGGTATTTGAATGTAATGCCGTTGTTTCAGGGGAAACAGGCATTACGCCAATACTGGGAGGCTCAAAGTCCTCCGTGACAACTGTATCAAATTTCATCTTCTCTCCCTTAAAAGTGGTTAACAAATTAAATAAAAATCTTGGGAGTTATATTGCATTCAACGTGCCAACCTGCAACATATTGATATTACAATCAATATTTGGCGAGTACCAAAAAGATTGAACACAAAATTCCTGTTTTATTTTGTATACAGGCCATATAGAGTGATTTAACATACCCGTAGAAATCAAGACCCTTTTAAAATATAGTATACATCAAATGCGATATAATAATTCCTATTTTGTTGAATAGTGAATTGCAAATTCCTATTTAGCAAAAAGGAGGTCATTATGGTGTTTAAAAAGGTTTTGCTTCATCAACAAGCATGATCGGAATGTCATCTTTTATATCATAGATGAGCCTGCAAAAATCACATTTAAGCCCGTCTCCTGTTTCAATCAGATATACATCTCCTTTGCACCTGGGGCAGGCAAGTATATCCAGTAATTCTTCGCTGAGGGTCATATTTTATCTCCTGTCAACTTATTAATTATAACTATTTTTTTAAGCCAAGAACAGCATCCGCTCTTTGTTTTATCATTTTGAAAAACTGATCCTTTCCTGTTGTTATGACTAAATTAATAGACAGCAATGCAAGGTTTTTAATATCCACTGTAATCCCATGTATTCTTGCCCAGTCTTTTTCTGTTGTTACGAGAAATTCCCCATTTAGTGTATGCAGCTCTCTTCTAAGACTTTCAATATTTTTCCGATTATAGGGATAGTGATCCGCAAAGCGTTTGAAAGATATTATTTCAGCCCCCAGATTCAGAAGGCTTTCTTTAAAAGATTCAGGTCTTGCTATTCCCGAAAAAGCCACAACACGCTTTCCTTTTAGAAATGAGAGATCGACATATTTGTTACTGAAAGGAAAATATATTTTTTCAGATACGTGTTCTCCTGTAATAACAGGTTTTTTAAATAAAGAAATCATATTATATTCAGGGAACATATTTTGGGAACGAGTCAAAAGAATCACATCGGCACGTTTTAAGCCTGATATGGGTTCTCTCAATGGACCCCATGGCAGGAGATGCCCGTTACCAAAGGGTTTTTTTGCATCAGCAAGAACGATATCAATATCACGCTTCAGATGAATATGCTGGAAACCATCATCAAGGATAAAAAAATTGCTGCCAAAATTGTCTAGTGCCATAAGTCCGGCCAGATACCTTTTACGGGAAATAATTACGGGAATATTTTTTAATGAATTGGCAATAAGCCATGGTTCATCACCAGATATCTCAGGTGGAAGAAGGATATTGTTTCTATCTGAAACAACTGCTGCCTCTTTGTTATTTTTACCACCATAGCCACGGGATAACACTGCAATATTATAGCCCTGTGATTCTGCCCATCTGGCGAGCATTATTACTGCAGGGGTTTTACCGGTTCCTCCGGTAGTCATATTGCCTACGCTCAATACAAATCCAGGGAGTTGTTTACCCCGGCCATATAGAGAGGCGTTCCTTGCCTTTACGCCGATACCGTAAAACAATGACATAAAAGCCAGTGGAAGGGTATAAAGATGAAATCCCTTTGTTTCATGAATGCGGGACCAGTCGGTTTGAAGCAACAGCACCTCCAAAATAGCAGGACACAGAATTACACATAAATGGGAAGTTCTATAATAAAACGCGTGCCCTTTGGCGTATTATCATACACCTCAATAAAGCCTCTGTGGTCTTTAATGATCTGACTCACAATTGCAAGGCCTAACCCTGTTCCATGGCTTTTTGTGGAAAAGTATGGCTCAAATATCCTTATCTTATCCTCATCAGGAATACCATCGCCATTATCCGCTATCTCAATCTTGGCAATTTCAAGTTCTTTGTCATATATAAGGCTTACATTTACCTCTCCTGAATCACGGACTGCTGTAACAGCATTATCAAGAAGGTTTATCATGACCCTTGTAATCTGTTCTCCGTCAAAACTGAAAGCAGGAACACTGCCGGTATAATTATAGGTGACTCTGATATTGTTTTGCGTCTCCTGATAAAGCAATACGGCCTCCTTTATTGTTTTGTTCAAATCATCAGGTGCCGGGTTAATCGCGGGCATTCGGGCATAGCTTGAAAATTCGTTGACAAGCCTTTTTAGCACCTCTGCCTCTTTAACGATCATGTCCGTACATTCGTTTAGCATTTCAGCATCCCCAGCCTCGAGTTTATGTCCAATCCTTTTTTTTATGCGCTGGGCAGAAAGCTGAATAGGCGTAAGAGGATTTTTGACCTCATGAGCTATTCGTCTGGCAACCTGACGCCATGCTGCTTCTCTCTGTGCCTTTTCTATCTCACTTAGGTCGTCAAATACTGCAACAAGCCCCGAATATTTTCCCTGATCATCCCTGAGCATGTTTAATGAGACTAACAATGTAAGGTTTCTCCTGTCAGCAGTTGAAAGCCTGATCTGGTTCTGCATGTAACCTTTTCTTCTTAAATTTTTATCAGCCAGAAAGTCGTTTATAATTTTTACCTGATCAGGTTGCATAACTTCCCTGTAGTTTCTACCTGCAACATTTTTTGCATTTATTCCCAGCATTTTTTCCGCCGATTTATTAACTGTAAGAAGCCTGCCATCCATATCAGCCGATATAACTCCTGCTCCAACATTAGCTAGCACGATCTCCATATAGAGACGTCTCTGCTCAATCTCCATATTACTCTTTATCAACTCCTCATTAGTCTCTTCAAGCTGTTTTTTACTGTTTTTAAGGTCGAGAGTCATCCTGTTAAAAGAGTTTACAAGGACACCGATTTCATCTGCTGCCTCAAGATCAATAAAAAAATTATAATCACCCGACGCGATCCTTTCGGTGCCTTCGGCAAGCTCTTGAATGGGTACAGTAATACCTTTTGACAGGTAAAAACCAAACCATACGGATGTGAAGATAATAAGCAATGTCACAATGGAGAGGAGAATCATGTGGATGGCCTTTACCGGGCTTTTTAGCATCTTTGACTGCTGGTACTCTTCAAGTCCCCTGGAAACGCTCTTGAGCTTGTTTGCAAACTTTGCAGGCAGAAATTTGTCGACCACTATTATTTGCACAACGTCCCTGTTTCCTGTCCGGGAAAAGATCGGAATAATTCCACTCACAAGATCACCGTAATCAGAGGATTCTTTTAAGCGGGCCTCTGTCCCTGTATCGAAACACTTTTGAAGAACACTCTCTCGTGGTCCGGTAAAGAGGGTAAGATCCTGGCTTTCATCCTGGGAAGAGACTCTCAGTTCTAACTTTTGTGAATAGACACGTATCTGTGAAAGACCATACTGATTACGTTTATCATTTACAAATTTTACCAAATCAGAATTTTTTGAAAGGAGGGTTAAACCGTCATAGGTAATAATACGGCTGATATTGTTGCCAAAAAAGAAAATATCCTCGTATAATTTTTCATAATAGTCCTGTCCAAGTTCTTTCGAATTTTTAAGAGATCTTTCTATGGGGATGTTATACCAGTACTCTATTGAACTTGAAATAAACTGGGCTGATACGAAAAATAGTATGATAGTCGGTAAAAGGGAAAGCAGAATAAAAGCAAGAACAAGCTTGCTCCTGAGCCTTGCCCCCATAATGCTCTTTTTTCTTTCAAACAAGAGCTTAACAAGATTTCTGACTGTCAGATAAAGAAGGCCAAGCAGTATAATGACATTGATGTTTATCAGAAAAAATATAAGAGTGCTGTTTGTACCAGGGAGATCAAGTCCAAGATCTAAGTGTTTTATTCCTAAATAGTACAGAGGGAGGATTACCAGAACCAGGCAGAGGATGATTATCCATTCCCTTTTCTGTTTTTTTTTGTCCTGGTTTTCCGTTTCCTGGTATTTTTGCATTAAAGGTCACCCTTATGCTTTTTAAACCTAAAATGGGATATACCGGGAACACCGTCCGTTTGGTCCCCGGGATTGACTTGTATAACGGGTTATCAAATAAAGTTTTTATGATAATCAAGGTATTGTGGAAATGCAATACTATAAAAAACCTTTACTGGCGTCCGGGAATTTCCAAGAAAAGGGGTGGATTGAAATTATTTTTTTATATTTCATTTATGCAGAGACCGGCTCCATGGGTATAAAGGCCGGTATCGATAAATTTTCTCTTTCACCTTTTACAGGATCTTCAAGGGTGATTTTTTTCCAGTATCTTTTATTGGATGAAAGCTTCCTCAGCATGGCGTGGTTAAGAGAATGACCTGATTTATTTATTATAAAATGGCCGATTATGGGAGTTCCCATTACTGCAATGTCACCAAGAAAATCGAGTATTTTATGTCTCACAAATTCATTAGGATATCGCAAGCCGTCTTCATTAAGTACTCTGAAATCATCTATAACGATTGCGTTGTCAAGCGAGCCGCCTTTGGCCAAACCGGCTTCTCTTAACATTTCTATATCCTTTAAAAAACCAAAGGTTCTTGCCCGGCTGATTTCATCTATAAATTCTTTTCCTGAAAATGAAAAATCAAACTGCTGGTCACTTATGAGCGGATGGTGAAAATCTATTGTAAATGATATCTTCAACCCTTTGGAGGGTTTGATTGTTATTGACCTGTTACCTTCCCGAATATTGAGCGTCTTTTTTATCACAATGAATTCTTTAGGTTTTTTCTGTTCTTTAATACCTGAACTTTTTAACAGATAAATAAAAGGAGCAGCGCTTCCGTCCATAATAGGGACTTCAGGCCCATCTATCTCAACAAGTGCATTGTCAATTCCGAAGCCGAAAAAGGCCCCCATAAGATGTTCAATTGTGGAAACATGGTTGCCATTGTTACCGATAACAGTGCACATGGTCGTATTTATAACACTATCAGAATGGGCTTTAATTAGATGGCGTCCGGGGAGATCTTTTCTGATAAATCTGATACCTGTGTCCGGTGAAGCGGGTCTGATTGTCATACTGACCTTTTCGCCTGAATGCAACCCTATCCCTGTACAGCTTATACTGTTAAATAACGTCCTTTGCCCAAATCCCATGATTTTTCCCTCTCCTTTTAAGTCAAGAAAAAATTTGCAAAAATAATGCCAAAACAGTCAATTGCCTGTTCGTGATTGCTAACATTTTGATATTGCAATGTTATTTTGCTATTTAATAAACACTTTGCAGAATTGAATATGAAAAAGTGTTGCAAAAACACCACAAGTTTTAAAATAGTTGAAAAAAAACAACACCTCAAAATATTATGAATTCTCTTGTATAGATCCAACGGTGTATATATTATACCCGGAATTATTAAAATACTCAGAGAAAGGGAGTGCATCATATCTGTCAACATCCTGAAATATAAATATATTTGGTTGATTTTAATAATTCTGATAATGAACGGCTGCTATCCAGCTTTGCGAGAGGAGGCGGATACACCGGAAGAGACACTTATTCCGGTTCGTTTTTTTTATCCGGATTTTTATGAAGATATGGATATTACGACTCTTGAAAAGGCTGCAGAAAACAATCTTAAGTACCTGAACAGTCTCACGCCCGATAAGACGTTTAAATACGGCTCCAGTGAGTATACCCGCGATCAGGTTATAGATAGTCAAAATACCCTGCTTGATATTCTGAAAAACAGTAAGGGGCCGAAGGAAATAAAAAAAAAAATAAAAAAACAGTTTACTCTCTACCGTGCTGCAGGCAGGGCAGGGAAAAATAAAATACTATTTACCGGATACTTTGAACCCGTATATGAGGCACGAATAGCCCCTGATGATAAATATAAATTCCCTATTTACCGCCAGCCCGATGATCTCATAAAAATTGATCTATCTCTTTTTAGAAATAAATATAGTGGTGAAAACATTGTAGCCAGGATTGCAGGGAATCAGGTTCTCCCCTATTTCACCAGAATGGAGATAGAAAATCAGAAGCTCCTTGAGAAAAAAAATCTTGAAATTGCATGGTTGAAAGATCCCCTTGATGTTGCCTTCCTTCATATTCAGGGTTCCGGACGACTTAAAATTGATGACGGGGGTTTAATCCCTGTTGGATACGACTCCTCAAACGGAAGGGAATATAAAAGCATCGGCAAATATCTTATTGAAAATGATTACATGACAAAAGAAGAGGTCTCCATGCAGGGTATCAGGGATTATCTCTCTCATCACCCTGAAATGATAAACAATACCCTGAATTTTAACCCGTCATATATCTTCTTCAGGGTTCTCAAGGAGGGCCCCCTTGGGAATATAGGAGTTCTCCTCACCCCTGGCAGATCGGTCGCCCTTGACTCAAGGCTCTTTCCAAAGGGTGCAATCTGTTTTATAAGAAGTGAAAAGCCTGTTCAAAACAGTAATGGTGAAATAGAAAGATGGGAGAGGTTCTCAAGGTTTATGATAAATCAGGACACGGGTGGGGCTATCAAAGGGGCTGGCAGGGCCGATATCTTCTGGGGGAACGGGAGCTATGCAGAGCTTGCTGCCGGACACATGAAGCATGAAGGGGAATTATATATTTTAATAAAAAAGACCTGGAATTAAAACTTTCTGTTGTTATATCATCAATAAATCCTCTAATAAAATGATAATGGATAAATAATAAACTGGATCGTATGCGGTAATGGATATTAAGCAGAAAATAAAAAAATCGTTGGCAGACAGAGTTCCCCTGAAAAAAGAGAACCCGGGCAGTGTGCTGATAAATGCAGCGGTACTGATTCCGATCTATAAAAAAAAAGGAAAATATGAGGTCCTCTTTACTGAGAGAACACACAGGGTAGAACATCATAAAGGGGAGATCTCCTTTCCCGGAGGCGTGGTTGAAGTTCAGGACAAAAATCTTGAAGAGACAGCATTAAGAGAGACCTATGAGGAGGTGGGAATAAGGCAAAAGGATGTTGAGATCCTTGGACAGCTTGATGATGAGCTTACAGTTGCCTCCAACTTTATAGTACACCCCTTTGTAGGGATTTTCCCGTATCCATATAAATTCAGGATTAATAAAAATGAGGTGGAAAGGATTATATCTGTCCCTCTGGATGTGTTTCTGGATGCGAATTTTTATCTTCATCCGAGATCAATAAAATTTGAAACCTTTGTATATGAAGGGCCTGCCTACAGATATGATGATATCACCATATGGGGCGCCACAGCAAAAATAATGAAGGGTTTTATGCAGCATATAGGCATAAATTTTAACTTGCCTGAAAAATGCTAATAGGGTATATGTACTCCCCTGATCGGGATGTGGCTCAGACTGGTAGAGCACCGCGTTCGGGACGCGGGGGTCGCTGGTTCAAATCCAGTCATCCCGACCACCTTATTATTAATAAAGGCTTTTAGCATTATTCATGTTAAAAGCTTTTTTCATTTCCACTTTAATTCAGCCGTTTCCTGTTTGGCAACGGTATCTTTTATTGCTGATGTAGGTTAATATATTTAACCTTTATGGGTGTTGATACCTTGTCTGCCTGGTACCAAATGGCCGGAAATGTAGTAACTTTTTTACTAAGGGCAGCATAGGAGTCCAGGTTCATATATGGAAATGCATTTTTTTTAATATGATCTTAAATGCCTCGACTGCTTGCGGTTGGGGCATTCATCCTTAAGGGAAATTACCGATTTTAATTACTTCCTTTATGCAATATAAAGATAATAATCAAACTTTTTATAAAAAAAGAGGTCTTCAAATGGCTGAAAATAGAATCACCTTGCCCATAACAGGCATGACCTGCACCAACTGCGCCATGAATATTGAGCGTGTGCTGAAAAAGAAGGTAACGGGAGTTTCCGATGCCTCTGTTAATTTTGCCACAGAGCGGGCAGATATCACATTTAATCAGGAGACTACCAATATAGATACAATTGTAGCTGCTATAGAAAAGGCAGGGTATGGGGCCATAAAACCGGTTGATAATATGGAGGATGAAGAGAAAGAGGCGAGAGAAAGGGAGGCCTTTAATCAGAGAAAAAAATTTATTATCGGGCTCGTCTTTACCATACCCCTGTTTATACTCAGCATGGCAAGGGATTTTGGTCTTACAGGCGAATGGGGCCATTCAAACTGGGTGAACTGGCTTTTTCTTGTTTTGGCTACACCGGTGCAGTTTTATACAGGCTATGATTATTATACAGGCGGGTGGAAAAGCCTCATAAACAGAAGCGCCAATATGGATGTACTGGTTGCCCTGGGGTCATCTGTCGCCTATTTTTACTCCCTCACTATCCTTTTATATCCGGCCCTTGGTCACCATGTGTATTTTGAGACATCCGCAGTTATTATTACCCTTATAAGGCTTGGCAAGATGCTTGAGGCGCAAACCAGGGGAAAAACAGGACATGCAATAAAAAAACTCCTTATGCTCCGTTCAAAGAGGGCTACTGTTATAAGAGAGGGGGTAGAAAAAGAGGTCTCATCCTCTGATATAAACATTGGAGACATGATAGTTGTTCATCCGGGTGAAAGTATTCCGGTTGACGGGGTTATAACCGAAGGGGCCTCAGCAGTTGATGAATCCATGCTTACAGGCGAACCCCTGCCAGTGGATAAAAAAAAGGGAGATAAAGTAACAGGCGGAACAATTAATCAGGAAGGAAGGCTGGTATTCAGGGCAACCGCAGTGGGAAAGGATACAGTCCTTTCAAGGATAGTAAAGATGGTGCAGGACGCACAGGGAAGCAGGGCGCCCATACAGGATATAACTGACAGGGTGGCGGCTATATTTGTGCCTTCTATTATTATCCTTGCCCTTTTAACATTTGTATTCTGGTGGATAATGGCTAACGATTTTGTGCCGGCCATGATAAGGATGGTGGCTGTACTTGTGATTGCATGCCCGTGCGCACTTGGGCTTGCAACACCCACAGCAATAATGGCGGGTACAGGAAAGGGTGCGGAAAAGGGGATTTTGTTCAGAAACAGTATGGCGCTTGAAACGGCTTCAAGGCTCGATACGATTGTGCTGGATAAGACAGGCACAGTTACTACTGGTAAACCTTCTGTAACTAAAATTATCTCCTTTGATCCTGGCCTCACAGAGGAATATATCCTTAAGATTGCTGCCTCTGTTGAGCAGGGTTCAGAGCATCCTGTTGGTAAGGCTGTTGTCCAAGAGGCAAAACACCGTGGTGTATCTCTGGATTCCCCGGTTGATTTTAAAGCCTGTGGAGGCGCCGGTGTGCAGGCTGACATTACGGGTATAAGGACCTATATAGGCAAGCCTCAATGGTTTTCAAGCCTGGGAATAAAGACAGAAGGAGAAAACACTTCCATTACCGCACTTCAGGAATCCGGAAACACAGTTATGCTCGTCGGGACACATATTCTCAAGGGTCTGATTGCTGTTTCAGATAAAATAAAACCTGACGCAGAAAAAGCAGTCTCAGACCTGAAGCAGATGGGAATCAATATAATAATGCTTACAGGCGATAATAAAAAAACCGCCAATTCAATAGCAAAAAGTATAGACATTGATGAAGTTATTTCAGATCTCTTACCTGAAGAAAAGGCCGCCAGGATTATTGAATTAAAGAAAAAAGGTATCAGGGTGGGGATGGTTGGTGACGGCATCAATGATGCGCCTGCACTGGCACAGGCGGATGTGGGGATTGCCATAGGTTCGGGAACAGATATTGCTATTGAATCGGCAGATATTATACTTTCAGGCGGAAATCTAAAGGGCCTGCCAGGGGCAATAACACTCAGCCGGAAAACAGTGGGTGTAATAAAGCAGAACCTTTTCTGGGCATTCTTTTATAATATTGTGCTAATACCTGTTGCAGCAGGGGCTCTGTACCCGATGGATTTCCTGCCAGTGTTTTTGAGGCAGCTTCATCCTATCCTGGCAGCCCTGGCAATGGCATTGAGCAGCATAACGGTTGTGTCAAACAGTCTGAGGTTATACCGGACGACCAACCTGTAGAAGGGGCATGCTGCAGGGCATCCCTTTTATTGGTATGGATATAATTCTAATCTGGGTATATGACCCCTGTTTTCTCCTTGACAGTTAGATATCTCTTCCTTATATTCCCTGCAACATTTTGAAATAAAGGAAAAAATATGTACACAGCAAGTGACTTAAGAAAGGGTTTAAAGATTCAGATAGATGGTGACCCATATATTATCACCGACTTCACATTTGCCAAACCGGGTAAAGGCCAGGCGCTCTATAAATGCAAACTGAAAAACATGATAAACGGTTCTGGATTTGAGAGGACATACAGGTCAGGCGATACTTTTGAACCAGCCAATCTGGAAGAGCGCAATATGCAGTATTTATATAATCAGGAAAATGAATATTGCTTTATGGATTTAAAAAACTATGAACAGGTAGTGCTAAACTCCGGGCAGGTTGGCGATGTTAAAAACTATCTCATAGACAACCTCGAAGTTTCCATACTTTTTTTCGGGACAACACCAATAGGTATCACACCCCCGAATTTTGTAAACCTGGTTGTTACCAAGGCCGATCCGTGGGTTAAGGGCGATACCTCTGCAGGCGACAGCAAGCCTGTTACTCTTGAGACAGGCTATATACTCAGGGTTCCGCCATTTGTGGAAGAGGGTACAAAGATACAGGTAGATACCCGAACCGGCAATTATGTAACAAGGGTCAAGGACTAGTTTTACCATTGTCTGACAAAGCCCGCCTCTTATTACGCGCCAAAGCAATACAATCGATACGCAAGTTCTTTATTAACAGGGGTTATCTTGAAGTGGAAACCCCTGTTATTATTCCTGCTCCTGCACCTGAAGCCAATATCGATGCAATAAAAACTCTGGGAGGTTTTTTGCATACCTCCCCTGAACTGTGTATGAAAAGGCTTCTTGTACAGGGTTATTATAAGATATTTCAGATATGCAAATGCTTCAGGGATTCAGAAAGAGGCCGTCACCACCTTCCGGAATTTACAATGCTTGAATGGTACAGGAGAGATTCAGATTATCTTGATCTGATGGATGAATGCCAGACAATGATTAAATATGTACTATATGAGCTCGGTATAGGAGAAAGAATTGAGTATCAGGGGAAAGCGATAATCCTTACCGGTGACTGGGAAAGACTCACAGTAAAAGAGGCCTTTTTACAATTTACCAGTACAACTCCTGAACAAGCCATTGATTCCGGAACCTTTGATGAACTGATAGTATCAAAGATCGAACCTGAATTGAATAATGGGAGACCTGTTTTTTTATATAATTTTCCCTCCTCACAGGCAGCGCTCTCAAGAATAAAGAAAGATGACCCAGAGATTGCAGAGAGATTTGAACTTTATATCGGCGGGCTCGAACTTGCAAATGCATTTTCTGAACTGACTGAGGTTGAGGAACAAAAAAAGCGGTTCTTAACGGAGGCGGAAAGCAGAAAAAGGGCAGGGAAAAATCTGTATCCATTTCCGGAAAAGTTCATAAAAGATCTTGAGCATATGCCCCAATCTGGCGGAATCGCCTTCGGTGTTGACCGCTTTGTTATGATTCTTACCAACAGTAAAACAATAGACGAAGTAGTTTCTTTTACCCCTGAGCAATTATAGATATCAGAGATTCTGCCATCTTTTTGGCGCACTATGTTTCCATAGTATCCATGTTTGTCATTTTTTCATAAAGGGCTGGAGATAAAATACCCACATAGTGGAGTCTTGATGAATTATATGCTTATATCTTCTTGATATTAATGGTAAAAAAATATTTTCTCCTTTTGGCACGGTTTTCGCTTTATATCAAGACAAGAAACATAAAAGGAGAAAAAACCATGGAAAAAATAAAAAGAGTAAAAAATAATATTTGCGAAACATTTTTCAACTTTGCTGACAGATTTCCAGGGCTTTCGGCTTTAATAGCTACCCTTGTAATAGTTGCTGAGGTTGTAAGCTGATGCTTAATAAAGGGGTTGCCACCGCAGGGCGGGTTTAATAGACGTTGATGGCTTGCTTCTGCCATTAGAAGTTAAGGTTTACAAAAAAGGACTCATCACACTTTTAGTATAAAGGAGAAGCAAGCCATCAAGACTAACGATTTTTTATGGAATATTCATATAGTTTTTTAAGGTATCCTTCAGCTCCATCGCTTCCCTCAGGAGGCGCCCATGATGCAAAATCCTTATCCGATGAGCGTTCATATGGTCCAGGTTTTGTTTCAAAAATGACTGTATCTTCTTCTGCTGCAAAAATAGTGTGATAAACACCCGGTTCAATATCAATTCCAATGACGAAAGATTCTGAAGACAATCCATGACAAGCCGTAATCTCTCCGGTGTTCTTGAACACCACGCAGGCAAGCCTTCCTTTAAGCACAATTATTGATTCTGCCTTGGGAGGGGCAATATGCCGGTGAGGCTGGATATAACTCATTGGCTGCAATACATTAAGCATTCTGTGAAGGTTGTCCGATGGGGATTTGTGAAACGGGAATATTATTCGTTTTCTCGGGCTTTTTCTTGAGGCATCTATTGCCAGAGTAATTATTCTTTGTGATATTAAAACAACTTTATCCTTCGGATTATCTAATGCAAGGGGATAATTATTAATGCCGGTCATATTTAACTTCTTGAATATTGACAGAACCCCATAAAGGAAACATAATAAAATGATATTATTGATCTTGCACACAGACCGTATATTATCAATGAACCGGTGGGGGGAGGATTTACCAATTCTTTGACTTTAAAACAATCGGAATACGGTCTGTGCGCTTACTACAGATTAGGCAGATGCAATTTTGATCCTGTTATGGATCTTGCCGTTTTGCCAAATGTATCAAACCGAAAAGAGATTCAATTTTTATTACGACCCTATTTAATAATATACTGAATGTAAACATCAAAAAAATAACAATAAAAGTACATCATAAAATAATACTTGTTTTTATGTGCTATTACTTCTGAAGGGACAGTAGATATGTTCTTAGGTTTGATTTTTTACCCAAACCAAGTTTTTTCCTGAGGTTCGCCCGATGAGCTACCACTGTCCTCTCAGTAGTGTTAAGGAGATCTGCAATTTCCTTTGAGGTCTTCCCCAGTTTAACAAAGTTGCCCACCTGCAATTCTCTTGGGGTGATATGCATATACCTTGAGGTTAGTTTTTGAGCGAAAGGAGAGATGATATCCTGTAATCCAGACTCCACAAGCCCGATATAATTTTTCTGATTTTCATTCAGATGCCCGTTCTTTAATTTGCTGATATAAGGGATTAAAAGTTCCTTAACATTGAGCATTATTTTTTCATCATTTTCTGCCTTGTCCTTATCTCTCCTTTCAAGGAGGATTTTTAATGCAGTGTTTAATTCTTCAAGGCTCTTTGTTTTTTCATGCAAGTTTTTATACGCTTCTTCTAACTCCCTGGTACGATCTTTAACACGCTTCTCCAGATCGTCATGAGCCTTCTTAAGGGCCTCTTCCATTTCCCTTCTCAGTGTTATATCACGGGCGATACTTGTAACTTCGACCAGGTTCCCATGAGAATCATAATGAAAATTGCTTGTCCAGAAAAGATGTCTTATTTCTCCGTTATGGCTTACCTGCCTGTTCTCAAAGGTTGTGCTGGTTGCCTTTTTTGCAACTGTCTTCTCGATCACTTTCCGGGTTTTGTCCTTATCATCCGGGTGTATGCATTTTGAAATATGCATGCCGATGATGTCTTCTTGTGGAAGCCCAAAAATCCTGTTTGCCATATGGTTTGCAAAAACAATTAAGCCATTATGGTCAACTTTTATAATCAGGTCATTCGTTTCTTCAACAATCTCTTTATATCTCTCCTCACTCTTTTTAAGCTCTTCCTCTGCCTTTTTTGATTCTGAAATATCTATGACAGAGCCAAAAATAGCCTCTTTTCCATTATACAATCCCCTGGTTATAATAGCCCCACCCCAGAATGTCTCGCCATTTTTTTTAACACGGAGCATCTCAAATCTCTCTTTATACTTTTCTCCGCTTGAGAACTGTTTGTCCATTCTTTTTTTGAGGATATCTATTTCGTCAGGACGTATAAGTATATAATAGGGCCGCCCTATGATTTCTTCTATGGTATAACCATGCATCTCTGCCATACGGTCATTCACATAGAGAATTTTTTTATCTTGAGTGATAAAAATGCCCACAATTGGATTATCCGCTAGTATTCTGAATTTTTGTTCGCTTTCGCGCAGGGCGTTTTCTGTCTGTTTCAGTTCTGTTATATTCTGCAAAACACAGGCAAATTGCCCCTGTTTAGGCTGATATGCGGTTATAATATAGTACCGCCTGCTATTTTTATTATATATATCAAACGATACAGGTTCACCGGTAAGGGCGACTTTGCCGTATGTATCTATCAGAAAAGGGTCAATATCAGGCATTAGTTCAAGGGCGGTCCTGCCCAGTAGATCCTTTGCCTTGAACCCTGTTATAGTCTCAAATGCCGGGTTTACATCAAGGTAACGGTAATCAACAGGCTTCCGGTTTTCATCACAAATAACCTCATGGAGTGCGCATCCATTAAGCATTTTATCGAATAATGCATGGTATTTGTATTCACTGTCAATAAGCGCATTTTCGGTCTGCTTGAGATGGGTGATATCCCTGAAGAAATGGATTGAACCGATATATTGACCATTGCCATCATAAAGAGGGTCAGCGGATACCAGGAGCCAATTGTTTCCCTTTTTAAACTCCAGCATCTCCCGTTTATGGCTATCCCGCACACGGAGGCATGGGCATTCAGAGGTATTATCCTTTTTACATCCTGTCACTTCCAGGCAGTATTTTCCTGTTATACTATCCTGAGGTATTTTAAAGAGTTCTGCTGCCGCCTTATTTGCGCAAATAATGCATTGCTCTTTGTCTAAAATCCATATGGCTTCATTGATCGCATCAAAAAATGTTTTCGAATCCCGGGGTAATGTCAAACCGGATTCTTCTGCTAGGCTGTTTTCTGTTTTGAGTATTTCTGATTCCATGGCTTTCTGATGGATGCTCCTGTCTAGTATTTCCATTCATATCTCGGGCAGTTCAGGGTATATGCAAGGCTTGCCCTTAGCCAGTCCATATAGGTATCTCTTCCAGAAACTACATTCATTCTTATTATCCTGGGGTGCAGCGTAAGATAATAACATATTCCATCCATGGCCGGTTTGTAATGTTTGCCATATTGATCTCCCCGATGATTTGATTATGCTTCCAAGGATATTTTGATTTACATCTATTAATTAATATCAGTGTGCAGTTTTTTCAAGCATATATTTTGGTTCTTATGATTTGGTCCCGCATTAAACAGCCAAATAGTATAAAATATAATACAGGCCTTACAGTGCACCTATCAAAAAATCAGATTGCAGGAGACATCTCTTTTCTCTTAGTCTTCAGTTGTATTCCCTGTCTTAAACTAATAAGGAAAGAGTGGCAAGTGAGGATTATCAAAAGGTTACACCTGGAAAAGCCCATCTGCCCGGCATACAAACTGCAAATTTATCATAACCGGACTTATGCATTTTGTTCGGTCCTTAATTTTAATATTTCATCTTTTAATTGCCCAACTCTCTTTTCAAAATGCGCAATTGCTTTATTGACCGGTTCCGGAGACCTCATATCCACACCGGCCTCCTTAAGCTCATTAAGAGGGAACTTACTTCCGCCGAGTTTTAAAAAACCCAGATAAGATTCTCTTTCCTTTTCTCCTCCCTTCAATACCTTGTCTGCAAGGGCTATTGCAGCTGAAAGGCCGGTCGCATACTTGTACACATAAAATGCCGAATAAAAATGGGGGATCCTCAGGCATTCAAGCTCTAATTCAGGATCAATAACAATGGTATCGCCAAAATAGGCCTCGAGCAGTTTATGGTATTCACCCTTTATCACTTCAAGTGTTAACGGCTGGTTATGTTCAAGCAGGGAATGACATGCATTTTCAAACTCTGCAAACATAGTCTGCCTGTAGAGAGTGGCTCTGAAGTTGTCCACTTCACGGTTCATAATATAAGCCTTCATGGCAGGGTCATCCCTGTAAAGGTCAAGGAGATAACCGCTCAATAGTGTCTCGTTTAATGTGGAGGCCACCTCGGCTACAAATATGGTATATTGATGATTCACATAAGGCTGGTTTTGAATGGCGAGATAGGAATGCATGGAATGGCCTGCCTCATGTGCGAGGGTATAGAGGCTGTTTATATTTTTCTCCTGGTAATTCATAAGTATATATGGCGGCGAATCAAAACAACCGGATGAATATGCACCACTCCTCTTCCCTCTGTTTTCATAACGGTCAACCCACCCATTAAGAAGCCCGCTTTTTAGAGCGGATGTGTATTCTTCACCAAGGGGGACCAGGGCTTTTACACATAAATCCACCGCCTCTTCATAGGACATGCTGAATTTTATGTCAGGCACTATAGGGACATAGGTGTCATAAAAATGCAGTTCATCCAGACCCAGGATTTGCTTACGGAACCTGAAATAGTCAAATAATGGATTGAAGTTTTTGCGGACACTTGAAACTAGGTTGTCATAAACCTCCTCAGGCACATCATCCGCAAAAAGGGCGGCGGCCCTTGCAGATTCAAAATTTCTTACCCTTGAATAGAAGATGTTCTTCTTGTTGCTGTATGAAAGGGTGGCTGCAATAGTGTTTTCATGATCCTTGTATTCGCAGTAATACTGGTGAAAGGCCTTTTTTCTTATCTCACGGTCAGGATTTATGAGAAAGGTGGAAAAATTGCCGTGGCTCAACTCTGTGGATATGCCTTTTTCATCGGTAATATGACCGAATTTAAGGTCTACATTATCGAGCTGGCCAAATATCTGAGAGGTGGCTGAGGCAAAATCCTGACTCATGGCCAGAATCCTCTCGGTCTTTTCGTCATGGGTATGGGGTTTGTACCTGATGATTTTTTCAATATAGAACCGGTCTTTCCTGAGGATCTCCTCTGCAAGGAACTCTTTCATCCGGCTTTCATCAATTGCCTGTATCTCCGGTGTAAAAAAACTCGACATCTCTGATGCCCGTGTATACAGGGTTATGGCGCGCTGGTACATGGCAAGGTGCTCCTGATTTGATTTATCCTCATCGCTTTTAAGATGGGCATACACATAGAGCCTTTCTATTGCCCTTTCTGTGTCAAGTGAAAAAGCAATTGCCTCTGCAAGGGTTTTGCCGGATTCCCCGAGCCTGCCCCTATAGGTTTCATATTGGAGAAGCCTGTTTTCTATGTCATTGTATACCTTATCCCAGTCTGTACTGGAACAGAACAGAGGAGAAAGGTCCCACCTGTGGGCTACAGGTATATCTTTTCTCTCCGGAATGGTCTTCTGGGTCATAAATCAATTCCTTTCTTTTCTGTTTTTTATTTTCTCTTTCCTGTTATATATTACATTCATCGGCTTTTTATGCAACACCTAAGAAGCCACAGGATAATGCCATGAAAATAAAAAATATCTGTGTTAACTGCGGATCGAACTCCGGGTCAAAACCTGAATACCTGGCTGCTGCTGTTGGACTGGGAAAATACCTCGCACAAAATGATATCCGCCTTGTGTATGGAGGCGCCAGGGTTGGACTTATGGGCGCAGTGGCTACAGCTTCTATGGAAAACGGAGGAAGAGTCGTTGGTATAATCCCGGAATCATTTGCCGACAAGGTAGGCCGCAATAACCTGACTGAACTTCATATTGTTTCAACCATGCATGATCGAAAGACCCTTATGTTTGACCTTTCAGACGGTTTTATTGCATTACCTGGGGGTATGGGTACAATGGAGGAGATCTTTGAGGTGTTGACATGGGCTCAGCTGGGTTTACACACAAAACCCTGCGGTATTTTAAACATATGCGGATACTACAACAATATTATAAAATTTCTGGAAAATGCAGTGGATCAGAGGTTTGTGAGAAAAGAACATAAAGATATGCTGCTTGTTGATTATGATCCTGAGAGCCTATTGACAAGGTTTAAGAATTACGAGGCAATTCCAATAGAAAAATGGATTGATATCAAATAAAATATTTCAGGGCAGTTCTCATATTTGAAGGAGGTCAGTATGAAACTTGGATCGGAATCTTTTAAAAGCATTATCGATAATCTTCATGATGGGCTGTATCTTGTGGACAATAACAGGATTATCACATACTGGAACAAGGCCGCTGAAAAAATCTCCGGATATATGTTTGATGAAGTCATTGGAAAATCGTGTTCTGAAAATATACTAACTCATGTTGATATAGATGGAAACAATCTGTGCAAAGGAATGTGCCCGCTTGCATCAACCATGACAGACAGAAAATCCCGTGAGGCCGAAATATATATGCACCATAAGAATGGCCACCGGGTGCCTGTTTCTGTCAGGATCAGCGTCCTGACAGATGAAAACGGGGTTGTTATAGGCGGTGTTGAGCTGTTTACTGATATCAGCAATCGGAAAACCAATGAACTCAGGGTAAAAGAGCTTGAAAAAATGGCATTTCTTGATCATCTCACACAACTGGCTAACAGGCATTTCGTTCAGAGAGAAATGCAAAGCAGGCTTGAGGAGATAAAGCGGTTCAACATACCCTTTGGGGTTCTGTTCATGGATATAGATCATTTCAAAAACTTTAATGACAGATACGGTCATGACACAGGCGATCTGGTCCTCAGATATGTCGCAAAAACCTTTGCCCTTAATTCAAGGCCATTTGACTTTTATGGGCGATGGGGAGGCGAGGAGTTTATAGGTATCATACGAAACATTAATGATGTAGATCTCAGGAACCTTGGAAACAGGGTGCGTGAACTGATAGAGAGCTCATATATAATAAATAATATAAACCAGACCCTTCAGGTTACTATTTCAATCGGTGCAACCATTGCAAGAAAGGATGATACTGTTGAAAGCCTTATAAAAAGGGCAGATGAGCTTTTATACAAAAGCAAGGAGGCTGGAAGAAACTGCCTGATGTTTGGGTAATGCTTGATGAAAGCTATGAGCCATATGATAAAGGTTAGGGATAAGACGCGCTGTAACCTGTACCCGGTTGTCTTATGATAGGGTATAATAAATTACTATATAATTTTCCTGTGAATAATTTCCGCTCATCAGATTCCGTCCTTCATTCGCGATGACCCGGGTTTTTTGATGGTCAGGACATGCCTTTTATTATCCTGACCATCAAAATTATTAGTAACTCAGCCCATACCCTAAAGGATAAAGGGGGTCATACTTTTCTTTGGGCAGATTGATATTCATGGGAAGCCGGTCATTTGACCTTGGCCATGAAAAAGAGAGCTTTCCGGTTGGATTAAAATCACCAAAAAGTACATCTGTTATGCCCTGTCCCTCTGTTCCGGGCAAAAACGCTGCAACAAGGGCATCCGCCTGCGGTAGAATATCATTAACTATCATTGGTCTTCCTGATATCACAATTACCACTACAGGAATCCCGGTTTTTTTCAGGTTGTTGATGGTTGCGACATCCTCTGCATCCAGTGAAAGATCTTCCCTGTCACCAACACCCTCGGCATAGGGTAGTTCGCCGACAACAGCAATGCCGATAGAAGAACCCTCTGCACCCGTTCCATCAGGGGAGTATGTCACATCTGTATCTTCTGTTACTGCGGCCTTAACAGCCGACAGCACGGTGGTACCGCCCGGAGTGACATCCCCTGACTGCCCCTGCCACCGGATGGTCCATCCTCCGCACTGGTTCCCTATATTGTTTGCACTTTTACCTGCAACATGAATCCTCGCGCTGTTTTTGGACAGGGGAAGGGTTTTGTTGTCATTCTTAAGGAGCACAAGGGATTTGCGCACCGCCTCCCTTGCAACAGCACGGTGTTCTGGTGAACCGAATAAATTGTGCAGTGATCTGTCTGCCCTGTGGGATTTAGTTTCGTCCATAAATCCCATTGCAAGCTTTACCCTCAGGATACGGGTAACAGCATCGTCTATACGCTCCA
>CAZSZQ010000017.1:0-38256 GCA_964610475.1 uncultured Desulfatiglans sp. | reverse complement strand
AGCACCAGATTCCTAATCTGGGTGCCGCATGTTCAAGTCATGCCGGGGGCACTTTTTATTTTAATTGGATAATATATCACCGAATTAAAAGTCGTATAAAATAAACAATTTGACATATGACTTTTTTTCTTTTATTGTTTTATGTTACAATTTTGGAGGTTAACAATGTATGCAGTAATACAGACAGGTGGAAAACAATACCGGGTAGCACCAGGGGATATACTGAAAATTGAAAAGCTTGACGGCAATGTCGGTGATTCAATTGCATTTGACAAGGTGCTGCTAGCTTCAGATGGTGAAAATGTCAACCTTGGAAAACCATATCTTGACGGCACTAAAGTATACGGCAAAATTACCAGGCAGGCCAGGGGAAAAAAGGTAATTATCTTCAAATATAAAAGAAGAAAAAATTACCGGAAAAAACAGGGGCACCGTCAGAGTTTTACACTGATAAAGATCGATAATATCAGTCAGTAATATTATTTTTGTAGATGTGAATATCTGATGACTTTAAAAAAAACAGATTATATTTTTTGCTTTGAGCGTATTTTATAAGGAATCATATTTATGGCACATAAAAAAGCAGGCGGTAGTTCGAGAAACGGAAGAGACAGCGCAGGCCAGAGACTAGGAGTTAAAAAATACTCTGGTGAAAAGGTTAAAGCCGGTAACATACTTATCAGACAAAAAGGAACCCAGATTCACCCTGGTGAGAATGTCGGACTTGGAAAAGACTATACTATTTATTCGAAGATAGACGGAACAGTCGCCTTTGAACGATTTACAAAAAATCGAAAAAGGGTGAGTGTTTTCGCCGAAAAATAAATACCCCTTTCCCCGGATCCTGAGGATAATATGGGATTTCTGGATGAAGCGATTATTCGTGTTGTTTCCGGGGATGGCGGAAAAGGCTGTGTCAGCTTTTTTAGAGCCCGGTTTATCCCAAAAGGCGGTCCCGACGGCGGTGATGGGGGAAAAGGAGGGGATATAATCATAAGGGCTTCCAATAAACTCCTTACTCTTGCCGATTTCAGCTCCCGAAGAAATTTTAAAGCCCGGAATGGTGGCCCAGGTAAGGGCAATAATCAAAAAGGTAAAAATGGTGATGATTCGGTAATTAAGGTACCTCTGGGAACAATTATCTATGATCATGAGACCGGAGAAATACTCGGTGACCTGACCAGTAACGGGCAGGAAATTACCATAGCCTATGGCGGAATAGGAGGCAAAGGAAACAGGCATTTTGCCACATCAACAAACCAATCCCCCAGATATGCCCAAAGCGGTATACCTGGGGAATCAAAAAAATTGAAACTTACCCTAAAACATCTTGCAGACATCGGGCTCATAGGCCTGCCAAACGCAGGGAAATCCACTCTTTTATCATGCCTGACAAGGGCTCGTCCGAAAATCGATAATTACCCGTTTACTACAATCGTCCCAAATCTGGGAATTATAGAATTTGATGATGAAGTACATTTGACAATTGCAGATATTCCTGGATTAATTGAAGGTGCAAGCGAAGGTAAAGGGCTTGGGCATCGTTTTCTGAAGCATATAGAAAGAACAAAATTTCTCCTCCATGTCATTGACATGTCTGAGATACCGGCTGATAATCCGCTAAGAGATTATTATATTCTGGCGGATGAATTAAAAAAATACGACTCTTCACTTCTCCTGAAAAAACGAATAATTATTATTAATAAAATTGACCTGAAAAGGTCCGATGGGTTAAAAGTGAATGATATTCTGTCCAGAATAAGTGCTGCTGGATTCACGGCAATAGCTGTTTCAGCTTTGACAGGTGAAGGTATTAAGGAGTTAATATATTTTTTAAAAGAAAATATTAAAGATTAAACGATAAAAACCTGGCTGAACGGCTTGCCCGAATATTTTGTTTATTATTCAATGAAAGCAATAAATCCACATAACATCAACCAGTGTTATGTAATCGATTGAAAAATTTAAATAACATATTACATATGGAAAACAAACCAGATATCAAAAGAAAAAACCTGCTTCAACATGCACACCGTATAGTGATAAAAGCAGGAAGCGGGATACTGACTGGTAAAGATGGTCTTAACAGTATCGTTATTAACAATCTCGCAAATGATATATGTGACCTTAGATCCCGGGGATTTGAGATCATTCTTGTTTCATCAGGTGCTATATCGGCTGGCATGAAAAAAGTGGGCTATAAAAACAGGCCGGACGGGATATCTGAAAAGCAGGCGATGGCTGCCATAGGCCAGAGCCGCCTCATGATGGCCTATGAAAAGGCCTTTGATCATCATGGATGCTCTGTGGCACAGATACTGATTACAAGAGATGACCTTAACAACAGACGTCGTTATCTTAATGCCCGTAATACTATCTTCACTCTTCTATCATGGGGTATAACACCCATAATAAATGAAAATGATACAGTAGTAATTGATGAAATCAAATTCGGGGACAATGATAACCTAAGCGCTATGGTAGCCAATATGACAGACTCAAATCTGCTTGCTATACTTTCAGACATTGACGGGCTGTATAATGATGACCCGAGGACAAATAAAAATGCCAGGCTGATTCCTTTGATAGATAAAATTGGCAGCAGTATTTTTCAGTTTGCTAATTCTGTTCCCGGTTCCCTTGGCACAGGAGGAATGGCCAGCAAACTCGCAGCAGCAAAAAAAGCCACTCTAAAGGGCATCCCGGTCGTTATTGCAAACGGACGTAAAAAAAATATAATCAGAAAAATCATATTGGGTGAAGAGATAGGTACATTTTTCCTTCCGCAAACCCGGGCTATTTGCGGACGCAAACATTGGATCGCCTTTACCAGGGCTATAAAGGGCAAAATTATTATTGATGAAGGGGCTGCCAGGGCGTTGATAAAAAGTGGAAGGAGCCTTCTTCCATCCGGTGTAGTTGGTGTTACTGGAAAATTCAACAGAGGAGATTCTGTTCAGATTATAAACCGAAATGGTGATGAAATAGCAATTGGAATGGCAGACTACGGTTACAACGAACTGGATAAAATAAAGGGATTGAACAGCTGCAAGATAGGAGAGGTGCTTGGATTCAAGCATAATGATGAGATAATACACAGGGATAATCTGGTAATTACATATAGTGAATATGGAGATGAGAAATGTCAATAAAAACCTTGATCAATGAAATAGCCTTATCTGCAAAAGAAGCATCAAGACTCTTGCGTACTTTAAAAAGAAAAGAGAAGGATGCAGCACTTGAATCCATTTCCAGAAAATTGATTGAACGAAAAGATGAAATAATGATCGAGAACAAAAAGGATTTGGATGCTGCAAAGAAAAAGGGATTGAGTCCGGCAATGCTTGACAGACTCACACTTGATGATAAGACAGTCAATTCTATGGTCGCAGGTCTTAATGAGGTAATCCTGTTGCCTGATCCCGTTGGAGAGGTCACTGGTATGTGGAAACGGCCAAATAATCTTCAAGTGGGCAGGGTCAGAATACCCCTTGGTGTCATCGGCTTTATCTATGAATCAAGACCTAATGTTACTGTTGATGCAGCAAGTCTCTGCCTTAAATCAGGCAATTCAGTTATTCTAAAGGGCGGGTCAGAAGCCATACATTCAAATATTTTACTTGCAGAGATTATTGAAGACGCACTTGAAGAAAATAACCTTCCCGGAAAAGCGGTGCAGGTTATTCCCACCACAGACAGACAGGCCACAAACGAACTATTGGCCTGTGATGATCTGGTGGATGTAATAATACCAAGGGGCGGCGAGGGATTGATCAGATTTGTAACCGAAAATTCCAGGATACCTGTACTTAAGCATTATAAAGGCGTATGCCATGCATATGTAGATAAATTTGCCGACATAAGGACTGCAATGAATATATGTTTGAACTCAAAAGTCCAGAGGCCCGGCGTATGCAATGCTATGGAGACAATGCTGGTGCATAAGGATATTGCAGAAGAATTCATTCCTGAAATGGCAAAGGCATTCCTTGAAGCTGGTGTTGAACTCAGGGGCTGTGAAAAAACAAGGGCACTTGCTCCTGGTATTATCCCTGCTTCAGAAGAAGACTGGCCTAAAGAGTTTCTTGATCTGATACTGGCAGTAAAGATTGTTGACAGCATGGAAGAGGCATGCCTCCATATAGAAAAATACGGGTCAAAGCATACTGAAACCATAATTACAAAGGATTATGCAAGGGCCAGAAGATTCCTTGAGCAGGTTGATTCATCTGTTGTTCTTGTGAATGCATCTACGCGGTTTAATGATGGTAACCAGCTTGGACTTGGTGCTGAAATAGGAATCAATACATCCAAGCTTCACGCCTTTGGCCCCATGGGTCTTACTGAACTCACCACAACCAAATTTATTGTTTATGGCGATGGCCAGATAAGGAATTAGGAGGGATTTTTCTTGCGGCTTGGCATACTTGGAGGGACATTTGATCCAATTCATTTCGGTCATCTGAGACTTGCTGAAGAGATGTGCGAAGAATTCAACCTTTCAAAGGTTCTCCTGATTACAGGTGCACAACCTCCCCATAAGGATGAAATGCGTATAACCCCCTTTTCGGACCGGCATGAGATGACAAGAATAGCTTCATCCTATTCCGAATACCTTGAAGCAAGTGACATTGAAGGCCAGAGAAAAGGCCCTTCATACTCCATTGAAACCATAAGGATAATAAGAAATAATTATGGCTCCGGCCTTGAACTCTTTTTTATTCTGGGCAGCGACGCATTCAGGGAGATAACCACTTGGAAAGAATACAAAAACCTTCTTCAGATTACCGATTTTATAGTGATTGAAAGGCCTGGCATGCCTCAATGGGAATTAAATAGTTTTATAAAATCCCTTGGCTCCGGATTCAGGGAGGACGATTCAGGAGAAACATATATAAACCCATACGGAACACATATTTATATACAAAAAACAACACTTATGGATATCTCTTCGACCAGAATAAGGCAAAATATCAGAGCGGGAAGATCCATCAATTTTATGGTACCCGATAGGGTAAAAGAATACATTATCGAGAAGGGTTTGTATAAATAAATGAAGTCTCTTGACAAAGCATTACTCGCAGCAGATATTATTATGGAAAGAAAGGCTATTGAACCGGTGCTCTTTCATATTGGTGAGATGACCTCCTTTGCTGATTATTTTCTCATTGCCGGCGGTAACTCCACAAGGCAGGTTCAATCAATAGGCCACCATCTTGAAAAAAAGATGAAGGAACATGGTTTTAGATCATTTGGAACTGAGGGAGAAAATGAAGGTCAATGGATACTAATGGATTACGGCGATATTATTGTCCACCTTTTTTATGAACCAGTCAGGGAATTCTATGATCTGGAAGGTCTCTGGATGGAAGCGCCAAGGATAGAAATAAAAGGAAATGATCTTTCTAAAAAAAAATAAATTATATCTTATCATATTGATTTTTCTTCTGATTTTAATTCGGCAAAATTTTGTTTCAGCCTTATCGATCGAAGAAGAAGAAAAGATAGGAGAGGAATTTGTTATAAGTGTAAAACAGCAGCTTCAGGTAACAGACGATCCTTTTATTACTGAATACATTAATGATCTCGGACAATTTCTTGTTCAGTCCGTTGAGACCCGGCCTTTTAAATTCAGGTTCTATGTGGTTAAAAATGAGGATTTAAATGCATTTGCCGGGCCAGGAGGCCATGTATTTGTCTTTACCGGGCTCATCAGGGCCATGAATGATGTCGATGAGCTTGCAGCCGTGATAGCCCATGAAATAGCGCATGTCACACATCGGCATATCTCACAGCAGATTTCTCAGAATTCAAAGCTCAGCATTGCATCGATGCTCGGGGTGCTGGCCGGAGCGCTTATCGGGGGAGATGCGGCACAGGCAGTTATGATGGGGAGTATGGGCGCAGCACAGCAGAAGCAGCTTTCCTACAGCAGAGATGCTGAACGTCAGGCTGATCAGTCAGGTTTTAAGTATTCTGCCAAATCAGGATTTGACCCTTCAGCTATAAAAAGGGCATTACTAAAACTGCAGGAGGGGAACCTATTGGCAAACGAGGTACCGGCTTATCTTCTTACTCATCCAATGGGTCCTGAAAGAGCATCAAACATTGATTCGCTTCTATCATCTCCCCATATTGTCGAAGAAAAAGACGAGACAATTTATTTCAAAAACAATTATCCGGAATTCAGAACAATTGTTATGGCTAAATATGGTCATCAGGTTGAAATGATTAACCAATTCAGGTCTGACCTGGTAAAAAATTCCGATTCACCTCTCGCTAATCTGGGTATGGGAGTAACATTAAAAGAGACAGGGGTATACCCAAAATCAATCGAACACCTTGAAAAGGCAGTTAAGGGGCTCAAGGAACCTTCACTAGTATCGAAGTATCTCAGTGAAGCATATCAGCTGAACAATGAACCTGAAAAGGCGGTATCAATTCTTAATGAAGCTTTGAAAATGAAAGGGAATGATAAAACCAATCTGCTGGCACTTGCAAGGATATATCAGGAAAATGAAGAATACAATAAAGCCATTGAAATATATGAGAAACTAAAATTCATGGAGCCGGTTGAAGATAATATTTTTTATAACCTTGGGTATTCCTACGGCAGGGAAAATAAGTTAGCTCTGGCTCATTATAATTTTGGTATTTTTTATGAAAGAGCACAAAACCTGAGAGAGGCCTTTTTTCATTTTCAGGAAGCAAAAAAGGACTCAGCAGATAATCCTGAATTGATGGAAAAGATTGAAGATTCATTAAACAAAATCGACAAAGATAAAATTAAATATTTTGAAAAACCAGGCTTCAGGCAATAGCCATAAACTTATTTTTTACGATATGTTTTAATTACTGGTTCTACTCAATATAAGATCTGCTATTTTTTCTGAATTATTCATATTTGGAACAATCCCGTTGGTAAAAAAATGCACCCCCTTGGTTATTTCACCCAGGGCAAAAAATCCGTTAATAAGCCTTGCATTTTTTCCTTTGATCTCACTGGTAAAAAAATCCGTATCGATCCCTCCATTCGCATGAGGAAAAATTAAACCTTTATCAAGAAGCCGGTTTAATAAAATATCATTAAATTTAGTGATATCCGTACCCTGCCCGGTTGCGTTTATAATATATGCAGTCTTTAACTTATAAGGAACGCCGAAGCTTGTGTCTATATCGATTTCAAAACCTTTATTCCCGCATGTCCGGACACACATGTATCCCGATACTATGTCAAGCTGGCCACTCTTCAGTATGCTCAATATTTTCTTTGCATTAATTAAAGGCATTGGATGCCTGTAAACGGTCCAGACCGTTTTATACTCCCTTTCAAAACGCATCCTGTCTTCTACAGACATACTGTTCCAGATATACCCTGTTAATGGACCAGATGATGTGAGTGCTGCCTGATAGGGAATAATGCCCGATTCAGCCCTGGCTATATCCTCTTCAAGTATCTGAATGGTTGAGCCCTGCGGGTTAAAAACCCGGAGCCAGTTGATCTCTTTATTTTCGGCAGTTTCCATCTCTTTTAAAAAAAGTCCTCTTACCAGATCAAAGGGCAATTTATTTTCCTCCATTCCGGAAATAATCTTTAATATCTTTTCTTTGCTTATATACTTCAACTCATACTCAAAAGGCTTACCTTGAACCTTAGGTAAAAACCCTCGTCTTGAAATAAATGCGATTTTTCCCCTGTGGTCATTTTCAAGCAGGGTGAAAAGGGTGTCAATAGCGGTTAAACCCGCTCCAATTATACAAACCTGATTATCCCTGGGAATTTTTTCGGTTATCTCTAAGACTGGCCATGGATAAGGAATATATCCGTTTAAACCTTTCAACTCATAAAGGAAAGAACTTGGAAAATTGCCGGGGGCCAGCACTATATTATCCGATGTAATTGTACTGCCATCAGCCATTTTGATCCGGAATAAACCCCCGTTAAGATCGATATCAACAGCTGCACCCCTGATCAGATTTACTGAGTTAGGGCCTGATTTAGTTCTTTTTATGGTTAAATCAAGAAGTTCCTTGAGATACAGACCATAAATTTTTCTGGGCGGATAATCCATATCATAACTTCCTGAGGTTTTATCATCCAATAAAAATTCTCTCTTCTCTTTAAGCCATTCAAAAAAATGCGAAGGCTTACTGTTTTTAACCCCAAGGGTATCCGACCGCATGTTTAATATATGAGAGGATAAAGGAGTACTATAGGCAAGCCCTGGGCCAAAATCACCGCTTTTTTCTATTAAAAATACCTTAACTCCAAAGTTGCATGTGTTACATGCTTTATCAATCAGCTGATAAGCCAATATTGTTCCGCTCGCTCCGGCACCTATTATTGCTACTGAGATGTTTTTTGGATACATGATATTTTACCTTAGGCTCTCCTGTTATAAGTTCTTTGTAGATAGTAATAAATAAGAGACTGATAAAATATTTATATTTCGAAATTGATAACAATATCTTTTATGCCTCTTTTGGGAACATGATGCACCTCCTGTTCGTCACGCCAGTATTTTACGCTTTCATCTGTTCCCATTTTCTCCAGAACAATCTCTTCACCGGGTTTACCTATTGCAATTATATGTAGTATTTCATATTTTGGGGGAATATTCAGTTCATTAATAACCGCTTTTCTGTCCAATGCCCCGATTATACAGCATCCTAACCCAAGCTCTGTTGCCCCCAAAAGAATATTCTGAGTAGCTATTCCATGATCACATCCAAAGGAGGTTGTTATTGATCTGTCACCCAGAACAATAATATATGCTGAAGGCCGTTCCCCTTCTTTAGGACCTTTCCACTCCTTGAGATAGCCTGCCCACATAAGTTTTGGAAATATGATATTATTCATTTCTTTTGAACAGGAAATGATATACTTCAACGGTTGAAGGTTTGCTGCTGAAGCTGATAACCTTGCAATATCAATTAAATACAGCAGGGTCTCTTTACTTACAATCTCTTCAATAAAGCGCCTTACACTTCTTGTTTTAACTACCAGTTCTTTTATCATTAACAAACTCCTCTTTATTATACCTGATTAATTTTATTAGTGATATATATCATTAGCGGCTCTAATTCGGAAGCCACAAATAACATGCCCTAAGATATGTTCATCATGCACATTAAAATGTGCATATATTGAAATTTTTAAAATATAATTAAAAGATTATATGCAGACTGACTTTACATAGATCATAAATTCCGGAAATACAGCTTTAAATTGTTGAATTTATTAATTTATTACAAATCAAAAAAATAAAAATTATCATAAGCAAAAACCTATAGATTGGCATAATTATTGTAATATTAAGCGCTCAATGAACACATGGATTTATTTATTAAAAGACTTTTAGAGGTGGGAAAGCAGAAAAGGTTTTTGATCAAACAAATTTCATGTGTTCACCCTCCCGAAACCCATCTTCCTGAGAAATCAGAAGATGGGTTTATTGTTACTATCCAGCCTGAACTCTCTCTTAATCTCATTTCAAAGACAATCATCCTTTGATTTTTCATCTTCCCCTTGTTATATTCATTTATATCTTTTAACTAAACAATGTAATATCTGAAAAAACATGCCTTTGATATCCTGTTTTAAAAAAAATTCATGGCTAATAAGACCTGTCAACCGATCTGTCATCCTGGATATTTTCAAGTTCGGTCTTGTTATGTTTGTATTGATCTGGTTCTCTATACTTGGAAATGAGAAACTGGGTTACAACTGGCAATGGTTTCAAATCCCCCCATTTCTATTAAATTTTGAGGATGGCAAATTAATATCAGGTCCCTTACTGAGAGGACTTTTTGTCACAATAAAAATAACAGGAATAAGTTTTATATTTTCTGTGATTTTCGGACTCACCGCAGCTTTGTTAAGACTATCAAAATCCTTTTCAGGGAAAATCCTTGCTGTTTTATATCTTGAAACTGTCAGGAATACCCCTCTGCTTATACAGCTTTTTTTTATTTACTTTGTAATTTCTCCTGTTCTTGATATCAGCGGTTATAGTTCAGCAGTGATAACATTAAGCCTCTTTGAAGGCGCCTATATATCCGAGATAATCAGATCAGGTATATTGTCTCTGGAAAAGGGGCAATGGGAGGCTGCATACAGCCTTGGTATCAGTGCTTTTCATACTTACAGCAGGATAATTTTTCCGCAGGCAATAAGTAAGATTCTTCCTCCACTGACCAGTCAGGTCATATCCCTGATTAAGGATTCTGCACTTGTGAGCACTATCGCAATTTATGATCTGACTATGGAAGGGCGTATTATCATATCTGATACATACCTTACGTTTGAGACATGGTTTACCATTGCAGCAATATATCTCATTTTTACCATGTCAATTTCTTTATTAGTTAAAAGGATGGGGAAAAAACTCAAGATAGAATATTGAGAATGGATCGTTGCTATGCCCGAATTTTCCAAAGAAATAATATCAGCCACCAAAATTTACAAGACCTTTCCTAACAGTATCCCGGCGCTTGAAAATTTTACTTTTTCGGTAAAAAAAGGAGAGGTTCTTTCATTAATTGGTCCTTCCGGAGCAGGAAAATCTACATTACTTCGGTGTCTTAACGGGCTTGAAGAAATAGACAGCGGTTCTATCATAATAGACGGGATTTCATTTGACGGCAATCCTGCAAAAAGAAAAGAAATAATAAAAAAGATCGGCATGGTATTTCAATCCTTCAATCTGTTTCCGCATCTGACAGTACTTGAAAATATAAGTCTGGCCCCGAGACTTGTTAGAGGAATAGGAAAAAAAGAAGCTGAAGCTGCCGCCATTGATTTACTAGAAAAAGTAAATATTTCAGATAAGTCAAAGGAATATCCCCGCAGATTAAGCGGCGGGCAGCAGCAGCGGGTGGCTATTGCCAGGGCACTGGCAATGAAGCCGGAGATAATGCTTTTTGATGAAGCCACGAGTGCTCTGGACCCTGAAATGATAAGTGAGGTGCTGGATGTCATAAGAAATCTTGCAAAGGAAGGAATGACAATGGTTCTGGTTACACACGAAATGGGCTTTGCCAGAGAAGTTAGTGACCGGGTCATCTTTATGGAATCAGGAAAAATTGTTGAAGAAGGCCCTTCTAAAATCTTTTTCACAATACCTGAAAAGGAACGCACAAAATTGTTCCTGAATCAGATACTATAAACCTGCAATCGTGCATGGAGGAAAGATGGGGAAAAAATATTTTATTATTTATACTTTTTTGTTCTTTATATTTATCATCATGATACCCCTGCATGGCAGGGATATACGGCAGGATCTCATCAGGGAAAGCATGATTGAAAATGTGATCAGAAAAGGCACTCTGAAAATAGGAATGTCTACATTCATCCCGTGGGCCATGAAAGATAAAACCGGAGAGCTTATCGGCTTTGAGATCGATGTAGCCAAAAGACTTGCCAGAGATATGGGGGTGAAGGCAGAATTTGTACCCACTCAATGGTCAGGAATAATACCGGCTCTCATTACAGGAAAGTTTGATATTATAGTAGGAGGCATGGGGATAACACCACAGAGAAACCTCAAGGTCAATTTCAGTATTCCCTATGATCATACAGGTATGTCGATTGCCGCTCATAAGGAACTTGCAGGAGATTTTGAAAGTCTCAATGATTTCAACAGCCCGGATGTAACCATTGTTGTAAGGATGGGATCCACATCAGCAGCAGCAGTAAAAAAATATATGCCAATGGCAAAGCTGCTTCAGTTTGATGATGAGTCCCAGGCTGTTCAGGAACTCCTTAACGGCAAAGCACACGCTTTTGTCAGCTCAGCGCCGCTTCCTGCATTTCAGGCATTAAAATACCCTGAAAAACTATTTTTGCCTTTAAAGGAAAATTTTACAAAGGAACCCGTAGCCTTTGCCATAAGAAAAGGTGATTTTGACTCATATAATTATCTGAATAACTGGATTACATTGGTTACATTAGAAGGCTGGCTCCAGGAAAGAAAGCATTACTGGTTTGAAACAGATGAATGGAAAAAATAAAAACAAGGATTAAGGAGTACGGTTTAAGGTTTTGTAAAAACATTCGAAACTCTGAAGCTAACCTCACACTACTAAACATATACCGTAGACCTTAAAACGTAGACCGTACCCATATGTCACTTAAAAAAATTAAAATATCCCCTATTGATTATATAATACTCCCAGGGGTACTCCTTATTGTCATATACTTTTATTATAGGATAAAAACCGGTTTACATTATGACTGGGACTTTGGCGCTATCCCGCAGTACCTGTTCAGGTTTGACATTGAAAAGGGAAAATGGATACCGAATCTTCTCATGCTTGGGTTATTTAACACAATTCGTCTGAGTATATGGGGGATCTTATTTGCTGCAGCAGCAGGTTTTATTATGGGGTTTTTCAGTGTCAGTAAAAGCCTCTTCAGGAGACTCCTGGGTGCAACATATGTCGAGCTTTTAAGAAACACACCTCCTATTGTTATTATATTTATCTTTTATTTCTTTTTTAGCAGTCAGATAATTCCCTATACGCATCTGGATGCATTTATCTATTCGGCCGGGGGCTTCACCCTGAACATAATCTCTCTGCTGTTTGGAACACCTGCCATGTTTCCTGCCTTTATTTCAGCAATAGTAACTTTAGGAATATTTGAAGGTGCATATATAACAGAGATTGTAAGGGCTGGAATAGAGTCAATTGATAAAGGTCAATGGGAGGCTTCACATGCCCTTGGACTCAGCAGATACCAGCAACTCCGTTATATTGTTTTGCCCCAGGCAGTGCAAAGGATCCTTTTACCTCTTGCAGGACAATTCATATCAACAATAAAGGATTCAGCCATTGTATCAGTTATATCCATACAGGAATTAACCTTTCAGGGTATGGAATTGATGTCTGCAACCTACCTGACATTTGAAGTATGGACCACGATTGCCTTAATGTACTTAACATTATCAGCATTGCTCTCTTTACTTATGGGAAGGCTGGAGACTCACCTGCGCAGTAAAACGGCTTAACCTGATAGTATTCAATATTATGAAGTGATATATGCACCCTTTGTATGAAATCCTTGAAAACAGGCAGAAGTGGTAAAAACAAGCCTCCTGTAAAAAAAACTTTATTTTCACAGGAGGCTTACTTCTGGAGGAGCAGTATGTCTCAAACTCCCTGTGTATTATGGGTAAGATACTCCGGGATGATAAGTAAGTGTAACCTTGTAATAATAAGGGGCATCATATCCCCAGTCATTATCAGGTATTGGGTTTGACACCGGATCATCTGCATTTGAATTGGGGAGGTTTATGTAATCAAAATCACTTATGCCGATATAAACAGTGTAGTCTCTGGGATTCACTGTAGTCCATCTGTCACCCACATAGAACTCTTCTGTTCCTGCAGGTGTGGTAATATCTATTTGATCACTGGTCAGTGTCATATCCCCGTTACATGCCTTATAACCGTCGTCTGCGCCAGGGTTATCCATAATAATGCCGTTTCCATTATGATCACGATAGAATTTCCAGTTGTACTCAACATCGGTTGAAGACCTTGTTGCTATTCTTATCTCCACATCATAATACCACAGTGTATCGGGATTTGCCGGGTCAAGGGTATTGAGATCCATCTTGAAAAAATCCCTGTCGCCCTGGTAGTCCATAAAACCGGCAATCCACGGGAAACTGATGGTAACAGTGCCATCAGGGTTAGCCGTTCTTGCAATATGCAGGGCAGTAAGATCATTCGCCCTGAAATTTAAAAAGCTTGTGTCCGCCTTGAATGCCGGCTGTTCTGTTGTCCATATTTCAAGCTCAAGATCAGTTGACCTTGCTGCATTCATAGCCCTTTCCTCCACTTCGCTGAAATAATAGCGGTATTCATTACCCGGAGCAGGGGCAACACCGGCATCTGAAGGTACGGGAATTACATTGACTGCCAGGTTATATGGTACAGAATCTCCGTCATCCCCCTGACAGTCTGCCACCTTTATATAATAGTCTGTCAACCCCTGAGAATTGGCATCAATAAAAATACTTGTTTCAAGCCGGGTTGACGCGTCCGAACCGTTGATATCATACACCCTTTTCATCAAGTTATTATTGAGATTGATCTGGACATCATAATCCGTCATTGAAACTGCACTATCCAGAAATACCTCAAGGACGTTAGGAACATTGGTGGGCACCTGTATTCTGTACCAGTCCACATCTCCTCTGTATGCAATTGTTGCCTCTACAGGATTTCCGGATGTAATATCCGTGGCATTGCTTTCAGTATTGTTACCGTTTCCAGTCTCAAAAGGATCAATTACCCCTGTGACTTCGACATCAATTCCATAGGCGGCGCTTTCCTGTAATCTCATATTGTCTGCAGTTTTAACAAGAAGATAATGATCTCCTTCTCCTGCCTTTAACTGGCACCTGTATGGATTTATTCCGCCAGTATAGTCATGGGTGAATAAAACAGCCCCTGCCCCATCCATAAGGCTGATCCTGTAAGTCACGTCCTGTAATGCATCATGATCCGTCATGGTAACATCAATAACCTTGATACCGGATACATTAATATTATTAACAGGGATGGTGTACCAGTCATTATCACCTGTGTGGTTTTCGCTTTCGGAGGAAGACGAATAATCAATGGCAGCATTCACCGAATATCTGTACCTCCCCGAATCAATCATAGTGGTTGCTTCAGTACTGATGTCATTTTCAAATACTTCATCTGCAGTTACAGAGTTTACCGTAATACTGTATAAAGAGGACTGGTCAGAATCATCATTACCTGTATCCTCAACAACTATATGATAAGGATTAGCTGATGGGATCATGTGGGTGAGAAAAGTAAATCCATTACCGGGGATATTTACAGCTGTATCAATAAGCTCACCATCAGGCCCAAAAAGCTGTGCAGAAGGCCTTACCCTGGTGCCGCCTATAAAGGGGTCAAAATCCATAAATACAGCATATACCCCTTCCTGACTGACTGTAAAAGAATAACAATCCTTGTCTCCGATATAATCGATCCGTTCAATAATATTGCTGTTTGAATCGTTTACCACAAGGGTTGTTGCACTGGCAAAGCTGTTATTTTCTTCAGATGAAGCGGCGGTCGAAACTGTAAGATGGTATCTCTGCTCAGGATCAGCCTCATCATCCATAAGGTCTCTTACTGCTATGTATATATCCTTTGGCCGGTCTATATAAAGGTTCATATTTACATCTGCCGGTTGATAAGCTTCCTCTAAAGCATGGTCTGACATCACCCGGTTATTTTCACCAACTTCATTCTGATAAGCTGTTACAAGAAAATCAACCTCAGGATGAACAGTGTCGCCCTCAACAGATACCGAGAGGATGGCATTAGCTTCGTTTACTCTTATATGGTAAATGTCCACCTCCCCTTCTTCGGATATGGAGCCTGTAATTGTCCGGTTAAACAGCAATTCTCCTTCTGAAGAATCATCAGTTACGTCGGGTTCTCCCGTACGGCAGGAGCTTAAAAGCATCATCATTATTATTATATATATCAGTTTTTTCATAACCGCACCTCCTTCTGTTATATGATCAGTCAAGTATTTCAAAATCATATGGTGTCAGAATAATATCTCTTACTGCTTCATTATAATTTATCTGTACCTCTGCCATTCTGAAAATCAGCGGGCTGTTTGGCAGGTCAGCCGGCCTTTGAGCAATATAAACCCTAATTATATTTTCACCTGGCTCAAGATAGGTTATGTCATCAGCGGAGTAACCGAATGTATCCATGATATCAATATTGGATATGGTAAGTTCATATTGACGCATAGCCATAAGTGATCCGGTTCGTTCATCTCTTGGGTATCCCTGATCTATCAGGCTGTATTGATAACTGTTATCCCTTCGCACCTGAGGATCATTGGCTGCCACATTTGTATGTGACCTGACTTCAAGCCAGTCAGGGTTTCCGTCAAAATCACTGTCTTTAGTAAGATTATCAAGAAGAGGATTTGTGCCCATATAAAATTCTATACTGTCAGGTATTCCGTCCTGGTCTGTATCTGTCATATACCTGTTTGTGCCCTTTACATACTCTTCACAATCTGTAAGATAGTCAAAATCAGAGTCCGGCCATATACCGTCTGTTGTGGCTTGACAGGGGCTGTCGGCAATGAGAGGATCAAGCTCCTGCTGTGGTGAACTCACCTTGATCTCAAAAAAGTCTCCAAGCCCGTCATTATCCGTATCAGGGTTCTGAGGGTCCGTGCCTGCGAGGTATTCTTCTGCATCAGATAGCCAGTCACCATCGCTGTCTACGTGAACAAGATCTGTCCCTGGCTTTACATTCTGATTAAAGGCCAAGACAAACTCTATAGTGTATTCTGCCGACAGTCTCAAATCTGTTACATTCACAAAATTAATAGCCTCGGCATTCTGGAACTCCATAAAGATTCCGCTGGCCCTGTAAGCCATCTGTTGTAACGTATTAACAGCCCTCTGCATATCAGCCTCATCACCCGGCCCAAAAAGTGCAGAGAGCAGGAATGTATTAAAATTAAACCCTCCAACTCCATTTTCATTAACCATCTCAAATAAGTCCTCCACACCGCTCCATATATCTGCATCAGACTGCGTCATTGATCCGCCCAATCCGTCAGGAACATTTGGAAGTCCGTCACTAAAAAACAGAACTATATACTTTGTCCTTACCAGCATATCAGTCCCGCCTGTCATCTGGGATGTCCGGCGGATATCGTTTTCTATATCCCTCCGGATAGCATCTACTGTACCGATATAATCTGTCATAGACTGGTTGTTTGCATTGTCCAGAACCCTGTTTATTTCAGTCACCGATCTGGTAAAACCCGGCTGACCACTGTCATTTCGTGTTGAATCCATAATCGAGAGGTTCCATAACATAACCTCAAACGATACATTCGGATACTCATCGGTATTATAGGTATTTACAAACTCTCTTACCGCATCAAGCCTTAATCCTTCAGGGTCTGAACCTCCCTGAATACCGCCCGCAGTCCCTCCCATACTTCCTGAACAATCGATGGCAAACAGTACTTTTACAGGAAATATTATATTCTCAGGATCCTCTGTCAGAAAGGTTGCATTTATAGTAACCTTATCTCTTATCATATATCTCTCCAGAGGAGGGGCATCACATGATATAACAGCAGACAGAATAATCATGGCTGATACAAGTCTTAATATTCTAGTCATCACACGCATCTCCTATTCCGTCGTGATCAATATCTGCCTGATCAGGATTATTTGCATACGGGCAGTTGTCACAGGCATCACCTGTCCCGTCACCGTCATTGTCATTATTGGAAAATGACCTGCATCTTGGACAGAGGTCTTCGTCCGGTTCCAGGAACCCGTCATTATCAAGATCATTGTCGCAATAATTTCCCTCATCATCCCCTATTGCGTAATAATCATCATTTTCCTGATTCGGATTGGAAACTAGTCTGCAATTATCAACAGTATCCGGAATACCGTCATTGTCATCGTCATCATCACATACATCGCCGATACCGTCATTATCATGATCTGCTCCGCTCCTGTCGTAGTGCAACGGGCAGCTGTCAGTAACATCAGATATGCCATCATCATCGTCATCCGTGTCGCATACGTCACCCATGCCGTCGCCGTCCGTATCCAGCTGATCATTATTGGCTGCGTCCGGACAATTATCACAGGGATCTCCTAAATCATCTCCATCGCGGTTTTCAGTCTGTTCATTTGGCGTAAAGGGGCAGTTGTCAAGAAGGTCAAATACCCCGTCATAATCAAAATCCTCCATTGGGTAGAACCTGGGGCCAAAGTTATAGGAGATGACCAGCGGCCCACCGCCGGCGCCGCCTCCGCCTATTCCCCCGGATGGCGGAGCGCCGCACTGGTCATCCGGACATTCATCAAAGATATCATTGGCCCAGCCTGCAAATACAATACTGGCTGGACACCCAAAAAGCAGGGCGCAACTAATCAACACAATTATTCTGTTCATAGATATTCTTTTCATGGCCTGGACCTCCTATTGTTAAATGCTTAGAGTGTTAATATCCTATTCAACAATCTCTATCGTTTCTCAAATATGGCAATATCATCGACTGCATCTGAATAGGAACAAATGAACGGTCTGCTGTTATTATTAAACCATAAGCTGTTATGATGACCAAAATCATCATCTTCGGACACTATTTCCGATTTCCATGTTGAACCGTTAAACTGTATAAATTTCAGGTATCTCCGGTTTCGCCCCGAGTAACTTCGCATATCATAATAGGCAATGGCAGGATTCCCCTGGTAATCAAAGGCAAGGCTCGGACGATGGCCGCATATTGATGACTGGTCCACTATTTGAACATCCCACCCGTTTCCTGACTGTACCGCATATTTCAGGTGATCCCCTTCGTCATCATTACAATCCAGACACACCTTTGTATATGCAACTGCGAAACTTCCGGCAGGGGTTTTTGCAGCACTGATGTCTCCAATTGCCCAGCCGTTATCAACCTGTTCTACCCATTGCCTAGACCATTCACCATTACTATTGCGCCTCGCAAACCATAAACCGTAAGTATTGCTGAAATCAGTATGTTCAGCAAAAAATATGACCGGGTTATCGTTGTTATCGAGCAATAATTTGCATCCGTATCCCACGCCTCTGTGAACTGCAGATGTCTGGGTAAAATCGCTTCCGTATACCGTTTCTTCGATAACATCCCATGCAGCATCAGGAACAGGATTATTGATAGAATTCAGATTATGTTTTACATAATTCAGATCAGGATAGGTAAAATTGTATGAATCCATTCCTTCATAATAGAACTGATAGCAGATATGAATATCTCCTTTGGTATCTATTGCAACAGACAGGTCGCTTCCTGCCAGGCCGTCATACAGCGGATTGCGTGTAACATACCCTATAGCACCTGTATATTCCCTCCACCCGTTGTTGCCCTTAATACTGAACATGACATCTGATTGTCCCCCGTCGCTGGGTGCCTGATCTCTGAACTGCCCGCCCTGATATGTAATTATGGGTTCACCAAGATTATTAAGTGCGAGGTCAAGTTGGTTGCAATTATCAAGCCCTTCACCGCCTGTTTCAGGCGGAAACGGGTCAAACGTTTCCTCACTTATAATTATTCCAGCCAGCGGATCCCATAGCATAAGATTGATATTATACCGGTTTTCACTCCTGAAATCTGTCCCGTCACTGAAATATGCAATCCTTACATTCCCGTCATTTCCCAATCTTGCCGATACATGCGGGATAAGAAGTCCTTCGGCATCAATATGTTTAACCAGATGCCTCTCCCATTGCCTTGTATTCGGCGACTGGTAAACAGGCGGTTGATCATTTTCACCTTCTTCCTCATATTCTTTTATATTGCAGCCTGTGAAAAAGATGATACCTATCAGGAAGATGCAAATAGTTGATCTAAATATATACCTATTTTTTTGATGTCCTGATATCAGCATAATAGTATTCTCCTGCCTTTGGGTGAATAAGAACTGAAGAGGTTAAATTCTCAGAGGATCGGATTCCATCCATAACTGATGCAGCCTTGTCTTTATGACCATAGTAGGAATAAAGACCTGCAAGATTTACCCTTGCTGCCAGGGAATCTTTATCTATTTTGAGTGCCTGCCTGAATTCATCACGGGCTGCCTGGTCTTCCCCGATATAAAGATGACAGACTCCTAATATTATATAAAGCTGAGCTTCAGATGTTTTATCCTTTTCAGGGATCTTATCCATGACATTCCGTGCAACAAGCATTGCCTGACCGAAATCTTTTTTCCCTATATAGGTCTTTGCCAGTTCTAACAGTTTCGTAAAATCGTCTGAATTGTTGAAAAGGCTATCATATATAGACTTCAACTGTTGATCGTTGAGCCCGTCTTTGCCAACCTGCCTGTCAGATAATACGCCGTTAAAGGCATTGAAGCCGTTTGCAGAATTATTGGATTTGTATTCCGGTAAATAATAGATAACCATTCCAGGATCACAAATCTCCCATTTTCTTGAAAGGTTCTCACAGGTTTCCATGTACTGATCGCCTTTCATTTGATAGCCCGATGCTTTTTCATCAATAGCTGCTATATATGCTAATTTTTCTCCTTCGTTAAGCTCCGGGAGAGGCGCATTTTTTAGAAATTTAACGAATTCGTAATTGAGTAGCGCTGTCTGATAGCAGGCTTTTAATGCCCACTCTGCCGACTGATAATTTATTACCTTTTCGTATTTTTTTTCCAGATCTGTAAGCAGATCAGATTTTTGTTTGACAATTTTGTTATCAATCCTATCATCCAGCTTTAGGGAATAATAGTTATCTTCTGAAATAAAAGCTTCAGTAAACACCATCTTTGCAACTGCATCATTCACCTCAGGGTATTTTATCCCAAGATCTTTTTTATAGGAGTTTATTGCAACTTTAAAATGGCTGTATGCAGTTTGATAATCTCTCCGGTTAAAATATAACCAGGCCATTATTGCATCAGCTTGTATCTTCCCTGTGTTACCGAGACTTGCATATCTGCCTTTTAAAATTTCAATTGCCTCATCCAAATTGCCTGTTTTCAAGGCATTTCTTGCAATAGTAAGGACGATTTCCTCCATATCACTCTTCGAATAGGAAGGGTCATTCAGCAGACGCCGATAATGTTCATTTGCCAGTTTGTATTGGCCCAGGCCTTCTCTTATTTTACCAGCCTGACTGAGAAAATCCGCTGATGACTTGTGTTTTGGATTTAGTAGTAATATTTTATCCAGGTAATCTGCAAGCATTCGAAATTGTCCGATCTTATAGGAGGTATCGATCATCATACCTATTGTTTCTGAAGCCTGATCTGATTTCGGAAAATCTTTAATTAATGCCTCACCGGCTTTAAAAAAGGTTTCATAGTCTTTCTTTTCAACAGATGAGGCAATCAATGCACTTAAAGCCTGTTCTCCCATACCGCTTTCTGTTTTCTCAGTTGCAATGCTGAGCAATTCTTCCCTTCCCTTATCCCAGTCATCAACGGCTGCAAGGGTCATGGTCGAGACAATTTTTGAGTCCGCGCCCTTTACTATACCAGCTATTTCATTTTTGAATTTCAGGTCAGAAATTCCTTGGTTGTTTAAAACCTTTTTTCCGTATTCAGACAGGCCCTTGTAATTCTCGTCTGTGTTATAGATATCCAAAACCAGGTGGACTGCAGCCTTTGCTGATTCACCTTCAGGATATTTCTCAATAAATCTGGTGAATTCTTCTATTGCCTGGTCATGCATTCCTGCATCATAGGCCACCCATGCCACATTGAAAAGTACATCCGAGGTAACAGGGCTATCAGGGTAAGCAGATGCATATTCAGCGCCTGTTGCTCTCATACCCTGCCTGGCATAGGTTATCTGGTAATTGTTAAGACCATCTCTGTTTTTCAATGCGTTATAATATGAGATAACCGCACTATAAAGTTTGTCTTTTTTATTCTGCGGATATAATTCCATTGATTTCACGATCGTTTCATACTCTTTACCGGCTTCAAGGAATTCTTCCGCTGAAAACAATACCTCGGCATAGTTATTCTGCATGTCAGATCTCGCTGGACTTTCATTAAAAAATTCCAGATAATTTTTATAGGCAATACCCGCTGTTTTAAAGGCATCCTTTGACTTTGATATTCTCGCCTTATCATGCAGATGTGTAATCAACTCCCTGGCATACACCTCATATTTTTTGATATCATCCTCTTTCTGTTGATCCTTGATATGTATTGAATATTTTTCCATTCCTAAGGCCTTTATTATCAGTGCCACATCTTTATCCGCACTCTCATACTTGCCCATGGCCTTCACACACTCAAAAATGTTGCTGCAGTATTCAAGGAGTTTTTCCGGATCCTGCCTGATATCGCATAGTTCACGATAGATTGCTGAAGACATCTGCCAGTTCCTTTTAACAAAATATCTGTATGCGAGTTTTTCAAGTACAATGCTGTAGGATTGCCTTGACCATGAATAGTCTTTAAAATATTTCAGTGCATTTTCAGGTGTGCTTTCTTTATAATATTCAGGATAGCAATAAGCCATATCGATAAGGGATTCAAGACGGACATCAACATGCTGATAAGTGTCTATATCTATCTCCTTATCTTTAACATGCCCTTTTACTGCCTCTTCAAAGAGTTTGATGGCTTTCTCATAATTTACTGCATTGATAAAGCACCAGCCCAGTTTATACCTTGCTATGGTAATCGCAGAGCTGTCGGGGTATTTCAGCACCTCCTCATAATGCCTGGTAGAAGATTCCAGATCCTGCTTTGCAAAAAAGTAATCACCTAAAAGTAGATAAGCCTCCGGGATATAATTACTCCCGGGATGTTTTTTAATAAGGGCCTGGTAATTTTTCACCATATCATCCAGATTTTCCAGTTCCCGATACTCGTGGGCCATAAAAAAATAGACCTTGTCCGAGTCAGCAAAATCAGGATAATTGTCAAGTATCCTACGATATATTTCTATCGCCTTATTCTTGAGCATTTCATATTCAAACTTGTCAAGTTTTGTAACATTTTTTTCCTTGGTTTTGCCTTTACGGATAAAATAAACGATCTTTGATTTTTCAATATAGAGTTCGGCGAGGCGCATATATAATTCAGGTATATAGGGTTTACTCCGGGAGCGGTCGATAAGCACCTTTGTATTCTCTATTGCAAGATCACATTTCCGGTTATCTTCAGTCAGCTTGTTTACAAACTGTTTCTGCTCTTCTTCCTTGTCAGTTTGTTTGTAGGCATCCTGGATGTCGGCATATACCGGTTGCACCTCTCCGGATAATAATAACAGAAGAGATATGGTACAGACATAAAGCCAGTTTCTTAGTGATTTTTTATTCATATTTTTACTCATTTGAAAAACACGTCCCATTCTTCCATGTTTTCACATTTATTCTGGAGCTTGACCTCATATGCTGCAAGTTCGTCATTCCAGAATTCACCCTGGAACTCATAAAGAGCCAGACCCTTTGCCACTTTCTCATTTGTTGTCTTTTCATCTGTATAGTGCGCCTGATAAACACGCTGATACATATCCAGCCCTATCTCATATTCCATGAGATAGGCATCCTCCTCATATTTTAAGAGGTCATTGGCAATCTCCTCGTATCCCACGGTAATCTGTTTTCGTAATATTTCACGGCTTTCCTCTATCTGAAGCCCATATAATTTTGTCAGGTATTCTCTGAGTGCATCATCAGAGAATGAGCTGCACGCCTCCATCTCTTTTTCAAGAAGGATCAGAAAATTGTAGGTTTTTAAAATAGTTTTTTTGTTGAGAAGAACCTGCATCAGATCATTATTATCCTGAGGAAGAGATCGTTCATACAGTTTTGCTATTGCATCGCCATAACGCGCCTTGAACTCATTAACAACAGCGAGAGCGTTTTGATAGTTACACACATCTTTAAATATAAATGATTTTAAGATAAAGTATTCAGGCCTGAAGGCATTCTGAAAGCTTGGAGCCTGAAAGGAATATAATAAACCCATTGCCTTTTCGCTGTGTCCCTCACGGTAATGAACCCATGCCCGTTCAAGAATATTTTCAGCCTGCTCGATGATGTTTTTTTGGATACCTGAATAGATCATGTCGGCGTCATCATATTCTCCTTTTTCATAAAGCAGCCGAGCCAGGGTCTTCCTGCTTTCATCCTTCAGGTCTGCGGATGGGTATTCACTTTTTAAAATACTGTCAAGATATTCTATTGCCTCATCAATATTGTCTTTATAAACACTGTAAAGCGCCTGTTTATAAAGATAATCGAAATAATATTTGGATGTGGGTCTGACTTTTTTAAAATGATCGTCGCCCCATTCAAAAAATTTATGTTCCCAGTCATATACACCCTGGAGATAATTTACAAAGTCGGCTATATCGCCTTCAACAAAACCATAATCCTGATCACCGACCACCTGACTGACGATAAATTCTTCATCATGAGGCATGGTGCTTATATTTTTTTCAATCAGCTCAAAACAGTAGGAAACAATTTTCGGATTTGGCTTTCTGGTAACCAGATTACCCAGCACATCAACAGCAGCATGGGAATACTTCATTCTGTTAAGACTGATACCAAAAAAAAACTGTGCCCATTCATAATCTTCTTCGTCCGGCGAAGATGCCGATACAAAAGCATATAATTCAACAGCAGCATCATAATAATTACCCTCTGAAAACAGATCGTACCCCATGACAAAATGATTATGTTTGTCATCTGCATTTACCGGCTCTTTAGCAGGGATAGTTTTTTTTGCCCTGCCTTTATTTTCCTTTTTTAATCCCATCAGTTCCTTTACATAGCTGACAGGCGATTTAACAAAGCTTAAGGAAGGTTTTTCCGGTTCTTTATGCGAATCTTTTTTTGTCTCCTTGTCCTTATTATCCTTTTTTACCCTCATTAGCTTCTTGACATAGTTAATGGGCGATTTAACAAAGTCAAAGGACACAGAGGCCTGGGCTTCGCCGAAAATTAAGAAAACTAATAAGATACAGATACATATCCTGGTTTTAGATATCATCGTCTTTATCCTTTGTCAGATACCTGTTAAGCCTCTCAAGAGATTCATCCTTTTCAACCTTTCTGGGTTTGAGATTGAATCTGAAACCGAGACCAACACCAACGTATATACGGTTTTCCATGCCCTCATCCCAGAAATTCATAATGTCTCTGATCTCCAGATTCAGACAGAACTTTTGATTAATAAAATATTTTGAACCGATTCCAAAACTCGCTGAGGGTACTATCTCAGATGAAGATTCAGCCGCCAGAGGACTTCCTGAAGGGTATTTCCATTCATAATTGACAGCCCCGCCTCCTGCAAAGAGATAGGTTTCATGGTTTATCACTCCTTTATTTAATACGGCGTTTTTACCGTAGAATGGTTTGAACACCAGATGTGAATGAACCATATATACAGGCTTGGCAAATTCAGCAGGGGTGACCCCGAATTGCTGTTCAAGATCCTTTTTTAAATCGTTTTCCGGGGATATGATGTATTGAACACGACCGACTTCCCAGCCATAGTTATCATTAAAATTATATACATAACCGGCACCAACAGGGAACGGATGAAAGAAATCCTCGTTCGCGATATACCCGAGGTTAAAGGTGATCTCGTGGTCTCTGTGAAAGATGCGGTTTTGCACTGCATAAACATTTGCCTCTGTCTTTGAATCTTCACATGGTGCATCTTGGGCATTCCAAAACAGACTCACTAACAGGATAAGGGTTAAATAAAATTTTTTCATTATAATAGACCTCCTTTAAAAACCTACAATGTCAAAAATAAATGGATATGAGACCATAACCTCTGCGCCTCTGGGTTTCGGAAACTGCCAGGTACGTATCGAATTTTTGATACAGTTATGTACCTCGTGAGAATTTATAGAGGATGATTTGATTCTTACTTCACCAACCTCCCCGGACATCATTATCTTCCATTCGAACATTACCTTTCCAACAATTGATGGGTTACTAATGAGTTCGCATTCATAACAGTAGGTGATTTCATCCAGATGCTGGTCAATCACCTGTTTTACCGCCTCCATTGAAAGGCCTCCGTTTATCCTCACCGATTTGTCCGGTGTTGCGGAAACCATTCCCATTACTTCTCTCTCTCCTGTTTTACCCTTTTCAAGGGCTGCCACTCTTCCTTCACCCTTTGCGCCATGGCTTCTAAGTACCTGCCGGGAGCCCTTGGTTGCCACTATTACTGATGATGCTTTAGGCACTGCAATCTCACCTGTTCCAAGTTTGCCTACAACACCACCTACCCTGAAATTGTTTGCAGTAACATTGGGCGAAGAAACTGCATCCAGGTTCGTTACTGCCGCAAGGGCGTTTCGTGGCTGTATTCCTACTGTATCCGAGATGATACCCAGGATGCCTGTTTCATTTATATTCCGGGTCTCCACATTGCCCTCTCCGAAGCCTCCGCCTGCATCCGGATGCCTGCTTATCCCTCCTCCTCCGGTTTTAACTTCAGAAGGCTTCTTTGCTGATGCTGTCTTCACAGGTTCATTTTTAGACACTTTTTGTTCAGCCATTTTCTCAACAGTTGGTTTAACTACAGGCGGCGGTTCAGGCGGTTTTGGTTCCGGTTTTAGCTGAGGATTGACCACTTTTTCCAGCTCCGTAAGTTGATTTGTATCCAGTTGCACAAAACGGGTCTCTTCCACCGGTTTGTTTGTGTTCTGAAAAGATGGAAATAACCCGAGAAAGAGAAGAAAAACCACATGAAATGCGAAGGATACGCCTAAATGCCTGTAGGATTTTTTATGGGATGTTTTTATTTCAGGAGCTTGTGGAATAAAGGATCGACTTACCAGACGTATCTGATATTTAAAGTATCCGTCAGATATAACCACATTGCCCTTACCGGGGACTGGCATGCAGTATATTTTTTTACGTTTGCTGACAAGGTTTTCATCCTTCATTAAAAGGCGCGTTTCTACAACTGGCCTGCCTTCATGCTCCAGATCTCCATGAAGTTTTTCATCAAAATAAAAAAGGGCTTCATTTTCTGTTTTGAACTCAGCCAGACAGAATCGTTTATCCATATCATTCAGGATATAAAACTTTTCATTTTCCTCCAGATACCTGATATCTGTTATTACGTTACCATAATACTTTATGATCTCCAGGTATCTTCCGTTTACTGAGCCCTGGCGTAAAGAGGACTCATTCAGTTCATTGATTCTGTCCTTCAGAAAAAAATCTGCGGGAAGATCTTCTTCCTCCTCATCTTCTTCATCAACATCAACACCATAAAATTTCCATGCGGCCTTTTCTTCTGACTGTAATGATATGGATTTTTTTACCTTTTCTTCATGTTCGTATTCTTTGGCAGTGGTGACAATCTCTGTCCCTTTTGCTGAAAAAGTATCTTTCTTTGTCGTTGAAGAAGATTTTTCAACAAGATCCTCCCGGCCCGGTGCAGGGCTTTTAGAGCTTCTATGTACCTTCAGGGTGCATACTGCGCCACTCTTCTCAATATATTTTTTATATTTTTCGGCTGTTTCTATTTCCTGTGCGCTTTTTAGAACAACCCTTTTTCCCGTAAAAAAGTGTTCAATGCGGGATTCTTCTACCTTTAATATCTTTGACAGGTTGGCTCTTACGTTTTTAATATCCAGGCCTTCCCTGATGTCACCCTCAAAAACAAGATCATAAAGTTCATGTTTGGTAACAGGACTTCCTTCAAAGAGGGCGAATAAATCAACTTCAGGCGTCTCATCTTTTTTTGACCGGTCAGTCTCCTTTTGCATATGTTCTGAAAGTTCAGTCTGCGTGTTTCTTAAAGCAGATGTGGCACTGTTATTAAAAGATATTCTTATTTCCTTTTTTATACCATCTTCATTTATTTGGGGCTGGTTGGCGCTCTGATCAATTATATCTTTATGATGACTGATTTTTAAAAGATACGGGCCTATGCCGATCTGTTCAGGGGATTCTAAAATGGATATCCCGCACAGTGCGCCTTTAACAAGGAGACCGGCCTTCATCGTCTGGTCAATGATAACAAGCTGTCCATCTATTAATGTGATACATGCATGCTGATCGGCCATTACATCATCAGACAGCACAAGGTCGGCCTCCATACTTTTTCCAATAACAATACGATTCTGAGAGAATATCTTCTTCCCTATATATTTGTCGCCCTTATAGACCTCTATCCTGATTGTATTGGTGATAACATCATCACTTATTGTATCTATCGGATTCAATCCGTTAACTCCCGGATATTGACCTGGTTCTATATCTGATCTGTGTGCATGTAGATTATTCATGATATCACTCGCATATTTTATTAAATATTGATGTATAATGGTTATAGCCTTTGACCTTTAATTTATGATTCATCATTGACCTTGAAATCTTCAAGGATTTCATTTCGATAATCTTCTCTGGTCTTCAACATGCTTTTAATGTCGCTCTTTTTTCTATGCAGCAGATATGTAGCTCCTGATTTTATGCTTTGCCCAAGGATATATGAGTTTCCAAAATCGATACGCTCCATCAGGGCTTCTTTCTTTTCTGTTTTTTCCTCTTCTGCCATCGCACTGGTTGCATAGCATAAAAGATATATCGAGACTGCAATACAGACGATCATTATTATTAAATGCACTCTATTCATACGCTGCCTCCGATTAATCAGTCTTTTAAAACCGCAAACTGAAAATTAGGATAACCAGCAAGTCCTGCTGTCTTTATCACCTGGTTAATAACTTTGAACTCATGACTCTTGTCACAAACGAAAACTATCTGCTGTTTAAAATTATCTTTCTTATTCTCATCTCCGCTCTCTTTACTCTTTTCAAAATTCTCCCTTAGACGCTTATACAGAAGAGTTGCCTTGAGATCCTTTTCATCAAACCCGCTGATCTTTCCATTAGTCACTTCTGCCAATTTTTCATCTTCAAGTATGAGTGTGCTCTTGGTTAATACAAGCTTGAGATTTTTATCGTAATTAATTTCCGCTGAGGATCTGGGCAACTCAAGGTCCTTATCCAGCCTTATAGTTTCAGGCCTGTCGGAAAGTGAACACAACAGAAACAGCAACACTATGGTAAACATATCCATCATGGAAGTAAGCATAAGCTTTGGTACAGGGCCTGATCTTCTTCTCCGGTATAGTCCCATGGATTTAACTCCTATCCTACCGAACCGGATAATACTACGTTCGGGAAAAGGGTTGTTTCACCGGCCTTTCGGGCTGTATCCATGGCACGGATTATAGTGTCAAAATCAACGCTGCTTTCAGGGATTAATATCAGGGTGTCACTCTTCGGGTATTGATTCTTTATGCCTATAAGATGAGTTGAAAATTTATCCATTGGATAAGCGTTATCATTGTTCATGGAATAAACAGCCTTGAATTCCTCAAGTTGCTTATCAGTCAATCTGTCACTCATGGCTGAGACCTTGATAGATTCCTTCTTCAACTCGGCGATCACAGTCAGGCTGACGGAGTCATTCCTTTTCTGTTCATCAATCCCGCTGGCAAGAACAGGTATGGATGTATTTACGGCCTTTATCTGATAAAAGCTCGCAGACATCAGAAGAAATGGGATTATTACCAGGAACATGTTCATAATGGGTACCAGATTTGGTTCCCCATCATCATCCATTCCTCTTCGTTTGAGGCGTAAAAAAGCAGACATTATATGCTCCCGTCTTTCTTTAAGGTTGAAAGTGCATTAGCAAGGGAAATTGCCTTTTCTTCAAACTGATCAATGATCGAATCGCCGCGGTTATTTAAAATGTAATAGGCAATAAGACATGGAATAGCCACTATTAGTCCAAATGCAGTTGTCAGCATGGCGACAGAAATACCTGACGCCAGGATCTCCTGTTTCATGGCCTCACTGGCGCTGCTTACACTCTTAAAGGAAAGTATCAATCCCTGTATTGTTCCTAACAACCCCAGTAAAGTCGAGATATTGGCAAACAGGGTAAGAAGGTTGATGCGCGCCTTTACTCTGGGGATCTCTTTGAGTATCTTCTCCTCCATGGCACGCTCTATATCTTTGTCTTTTTTATCCGATTTGATTAACCCGGCCTTGAGAATTCTGCCCAGCGGATGTTTTTCGATTTTTGAACACTCTTTAAGCGCATCATTGTAGTTTGCTTTTTCAAGGGCTCTCATAATGCTGTCAAAGGCCTTATCCATATTGAGCTTCAGTCTTAAATAAAGGAATGATGCCCTTTCAAAAAACAACGCTAACGCAATGATGGATACTCCAAGGATTACATACATAAATACACCACCACTTGAAATCATGTTAAACATGCCAGCCTCCTTATTCGTTGTAACTTTTTTTGCTTTGGGAGATGGCAATGCATTTTCAATACCATTAAAAGTGCATAAAATAATTCACATCTATGGATCAATAATGGATCTAAAGGAAATTTTTTGGTTTTTCAGTGTGTTACATGGGTAGAAGAATAAGATTATTTTTTTTGGCTTTTATTAAAACGGGGGGTTTATGGATTGTTCATATTGAAAAAGACAACTAACCGGGCAAATAAAGTATATTAAAGTGCACCTTTATATGTCTTTTAGCTGTATACCCTAATAAAAACGTCTACTTTATAACACTTTAAAAGGTGGGGAATGACTTTAGGGTATGCTATTACGCCTTTATTCATCAGGCAAAATGAATGAGTCCCCACATCTCTATTATGTATGAAAAAAGATTCAATTGAATAAAGTTCGTAAAGAATGTACACTAAACCACACCAATCAAAATTAACAGGAAAAGCGGCACATCCCGGGATAGATATCTGGTGCAGGTTTCAGGTAATAAATGCTTGGATTATTGTTACATGATATGTGATTACACCCTTCTTATTACGATTTGACATACACCCGCTATTTTTTTATATTTGCATCGCTGAAAACCTGTTTTTCAGGAATTCAAATTTCAACACCAATTTATTACCCCATTTTTTATTATAGGTTTTAGATTTATCAGATGATTTATCAGTGTAAATTGGAGAAAATATGCCCGAAGAAATAATCTGTATTGAGCCCAGACAACCGGAAAAAAAAATACACAAAAGACTAATTATTGGCCAGCAGTTCCAGGAAGGCGGGATGTCTTTACTCATGGAGGCCATCGATACGAACCTGATGCGTAAAGTGGCGATGAAAATTCTGAAGGATGATAATAATAAAGATGAGTATGAATTAAGCCGCATGGTAATCGAAGCACAACTTACAGCCCAGCTTGATCATCCCAATATCGTACCGATTTATGATCTGGGACTGGATAAAAAAAAGCGGCTTTACTTTACAATGAAAAAGGTGATCGGAAAACCGCTCCATGAACTGATCAACGAAAAAGAGCTATCCTCAAGGACGGATAAAGATATATTCAAACTCATACAGATTATGCTCAAGGTATGCGATGCTGTCTCATACGCACACAATAAGGGGGTGCTGCACCGTGACCTTAAGCCGGATAATATCATGGTCGGGGATTACGGGCAGGTATACCTTATGGACTGGGGAATCGCGCACGTTAAGAATGATATGAACCCGGCCGGTTCATGCATGATTATACCGGAGGTTAAAAAGCGTAAAAGCTATAAAGTTCGGGAAGAGGAAAAGGGTAATGTACTGGGAACCCCATGCTATATGTCCCCTGAACAGGCGAGCGGAAATCCTGATGCCATAGACGAACGCAGCGATATCTTCTCTCTCGGAGCTATCCTTTATGAAATCCTGACCGGGGAATTTCCCATACCGGGCAACTCGCTGCGCGAGATGCAGATCAATGCAAAAAAATGTGAATTTCCATCCCCTGATAAGAGGGTAAACTTTCCTCTTCCTTTGGGTCTTGTCAGAATCACAATGAAGGCCATGAGTAAAAACCCGGAAGACAGATATCAGTCTGTTAAAGAACTTGAAAATGACCTTGAAAGTTATCTTGAGGGAGCCGAACGTTTCCCTGGAAGGACATACAAGGCCGGCGAACTGATTGTGCAAGAGGGTGATCATGGCGATGAGGCATATATTATAAAGGAAGGTGAATGCCGCGCATTTAAAACAATCGATGGTCAAAAGATTGAACTGCGCATAATGAAAACGGGACAAGTCTTCGGAGAGACTGCAATATTGACTGACAGCCCGCGTTCGGCAAGTGTTGAAGCCATCTCAAATGTTACAGTTGCAGTAATAAAGGGCCACCATTTTGAAGAAGAGCTTGGATCAGGGACATGGCTTGGCCCTTTTATACGTGCACTGGCTGAGCGTTTCAGGGAAGCAGATCAAAAGGCAAACAAATAAAACCAACAGCAGTGGAGGCTATTTCTATAATGGTGGCAGGACAAAACCCTGTTTTAAACAGATTGAAGAATAAAATACGAAATAAATACCTTGAATTTTGAAGATGGCATCATCAAAATTACCCATATCATACGCATTGGCTTATGAAATACCATGGAGAAAAGTTAAAACTCGAAACTAGAAATTCGAAACAATAAAGAATATTTTAATGACAAAAATTCAAAACAAAAAAACAGTGTGTATCAAGGTAGGTTGGGTTATTAACCCAACATTCTTTTTAAAATGATGGCTGAAAAGGTAAATGAAACACTAACGATACAAATGAGGCGTTATTTGAAGTATTGGATTGAAAATTGTTGGGTTGCTTCGCTTAACCCAACCTACGTAACTTGCGTTCCCAATTTTGAGTCTTGAATTTTATATCTTGAATGAGGATTTCAATGATAGGAAAGAAACTCTCACATTATGAGATTACCTCCATGCTCGGTAAAGGCGGCATGGGAGAGGTGTATCAGGCCAAGGACCGTACCCTTGGAAGGGATGTGGCCATCAAGGTGCTGCCTGTTGAGTTTGCAATGGATGCAGGCCGTGTTGAACGCTTCCAGCGTGAAGCCAGGCTGCTCGCATCACTCAACCACCCTAATATTGCATCAATATACGGTTTTGAGGAATCAGGCGGTACAAACTTCCTTGTGATGGAACTTATCGAGGGCGAGACGCTGGCCGAACGGCTGAAGCGAGGCCCCATACCGGTGGAAGAATCCCTGAAGCTGGTTCTGCAGATCGGTGAAGCCATAGAAGCCGCCCATGAGAAAGGTGTGATCCACAGGGATCTGAAGCCTGCAAATATCAAGGTCACGCCTGATGGAAAAGTAAAGGTTCTGGACTTCGGCCTGGCAAAGGCCTTTGCCCCGGATCAGGGGGAAGCTAAATCATCGGACTCCCCCACTATAAGTGCGGCTGCAACCAGGCAGGGCGTGATCCTGGGCACGGCTGCATATATGTCTCCGGAGCAGGCACGGGGAAAGCTTGTAGACAAGAGGACTGATATCTGGGCATTCGGGTGTGTGTTGTATGAGATGCTGACAGGGCAGGCAGCTTTTCAAGGCGAGGATGTGACTGAGATTCTTGCAGCGGTTGTAAAAGGCGGCGCGAATCTGGATATGCTTCCTGCAAATCTCCATCCCAGAATGCGTGAAGTAATAATCCGCTGTCTGCAAAAAGATCTGAATAGGCGTTATCAGGATATTCGTGATGCACGCTATGAAATTGAGCAGGCTTTGACTGATTCTGCTGGTGTGCTGGAAACAGTACTACCCGCAGGGAGGCCATCGATCAAACCAAAAAGGATTTTTTCCTGGATTGCCGCCATTGCATTCCTGAGCCTTATTATCGGCGGCTTGGCTGTCTGGTACTTTAACCCGACAGAACCGGGTGAAGTCATTCGGCTTGTTCACGAAATGCCGGAGGGTCAGCAGTTTGCAAATCAACAGTGGGTTTTTATGACAATTTCCCCCGATGGCAGGCAATACGCCTATAGCACAACGGAAGGGCTTTTTTTGCGTTCGATGGGCGAATGGGATGCCAGACTTGTTTCCAATGCCAATGAAAATACCGCTGCTCCATCTTTCTCGCCCGACGGGCAGTGGATTGGCTATTGGTCTATGACGGATAATAAGATAAAAAAGGTCTCGGTCAATGGAGGAGCGCCGCAGCCTTTGTGTGAAATGGATCCCAGTGTCCAAATCGTGGACGTCAGCTGGAGTGAGGATGACAGGATTGTGTTTAGTCAGTTGGGAAAAGGCATCCTGAGCATTTCCAGCTCTGGCGGAATTCCCGAAACTCTAATTCCAAATGATAAGGAAAATTTGTACACTCCTCGACTTCTGTCTGATGGAAAAACCGTGATCTACACATTTGGCACAGATCCGTCATATCAGGTTGCTGTGCAATCAATCAATTCGAATCAAAGGAAGGTATTGTTTTCTGCAGGAGACACCGCTCGCTATCTCCCGACGGGCCATATCGTATATGCATTGGATTACAGTCTGTATGCCGCGCCCTTCGATCTCGATACTCTTCATGCAGCCAAGCCGGTTCTAATGGTCGATGGTCTGTTTCGAGTAGACCATCAATACATTCCGCAGTATTCAATTTCACGCTCCGGAGCGCTCCTCTATGTCCCCAAAGCAGCCGCTGCCGCCACGTCGGGACGCACTCTTGTATGGGTAGACCGTCATGGAAATGAAGAGCTCATTGAAACACAGCCCAATCTTTACAATAGCCTTAGAATCTCGCCCGATGGAACGCGTGTCGCATTGTCAGCAGAGATTGAAGGTAATAATGACATATACATTTTAGACCTGGCTCGCAACAATACCCCAAGGCGGCTGACTTTCGATAAGGGCGTAGATAGTGTTCCCCTCTGGTCCTGTGACGGGCAGCGGATAGCCTTTTCGTCGAACCGGAGCGGGGAAACCAGCATCTACTGGAAAGCGGCCGATGGCACCGGTAAGGACGAGGCTATTGCAGGTTCAGCGGTTCCCGATGCTGCTACCTATCCGCTATCCTGGTCCGGAGATGAGAAAACATTGGTCCTTATGGAGAATTTTATAATAAGCGGTGTTTATGACTTTGGCATCGGAGCACTGGCGATGGAAGGGGAGCGCAAATACAAGCCACTGCTAAAAGAGAAATATCATGAGTTTCAGCCTCAGATTTCACCCAATGGGCGATGGATGGCGTATGTCTCCAATGAGCCCGGCCAGGCTCAGATCTATGTGCGGCCTTTTCCTGATGTAAACTCCGGTCTCTGGCAGGTTTCCACTGCAGGCGGGAATAGCCCGTTATGGTCCCGGGATGGGCAGGAGTTGTTCTATCGTAACGGTAATGCGGTTATGGCGGTTGCGGTAAAAACTGAGCCGAGCTTCGACATAATCGGGACACCGCAGTCTCTCTTTCGAGGCGCATATCTTTCTCAATCCCGCAGACTTGTTAATACATCTCTTCAAACCTATCTTTGGGACGTCAGCCCGGACGGCAATCGGTTCCTTATGATTAAGGAAGCAGGGAATACCGCTTCTAACAGAATAAATATCGTGCTCAACTGGTTTGAAGAACTGAAACAGAAGGTGCCGAAAAAATGATTCAAGATTCAAAATTGGTGTTGCTGCGTCTTTATTAATCCTGACCATGTGAACCAGGTGAAATTATTTGGGCCTATACCTATCTTGTCAATTCAAAATACGATTTTGAATTGACAAGATCAGAATTTTAAGTATACTCACTTATTATGTACATCAGAGAAATAGAAAAATACATTTCAGGGATTTGTTCAAAATACCGGTGTATAACTATCATGGGTCCCCGGCAATCAGGGAAAACGACTCTAAGTAAAAAACTGTTTCCTGATTATAAGTATTTCAACTTCGAGTCTCCTGATCTCCGTTCTAGAGTACTTCTTGACCCCAGATCTTTTCTGAACTCATTACAATCTGCAATCCTGGATGAGGTACAAAAAGTGCCAGAGTTGTTATCTTATCTACAGGAAATACTGGATGATCCTTCAGATTCAAGAAAACTGGTTCTGACAGGTTCCAATAATCTGTTATTGCATGAAAAGATATCACAATCACTGGCAGGCAGAACGCGAATCATTGAATTATTCCCTTTGCAACGGAAGGAACTGCCTATAAAGCAAAAAATCGATAATATTTATGAGACATTGTTCTTTGGAGGTTACCCGAGAATATTTGACAAAAAACTGAACCCAACAGAATGGCTGGAGGATTATTATCGAACTTATGTGGAACGCGATGTCAGACTGCTTCTTAATATCGGAGACTTGAACACCTTTGACCGTTTTGTCAGGCTGTGCGCCGGCAGGGCAGGTCAATTGGTAAGCTATGACAGCCTTGCATCCGATGCAGGCATTTCACAGCCGACTGCCAAATCATGGCTCAGCGTATTGCAGGCCTCTTATATATGTTTTCTTCTGGAACCTCACTATCGCAATTTTAACAAACGAATCATCAAATCCCCTAAGCTATATTTCATGGACACGGGATTGTTATGCTACCTGCTGCGAATCAATTCTCCTGAACAAATTGCCTCATATCCATTAATCGGATCAATATTTGAAAACTGGGTAATTTCAGAGCTAAAAAAATCGTTTCATCATAATGGCATGGAGGCACCAATTTATTTCTGGCGGGATCAGCATGGTCATGAGTGTGATCTGGTGGTTGATCGAGGGGATTCCCTTTTCTGTATAGAAATAAAAAGCGGTCAAACATTCCAGGAGAATTTTCTCTCCTCCATTATATGGCTTAACAAGCTGCAGAAAAAGCAAAGTGGTGCATGCATCTATGGCGGCGATAAAAACTTTAAGGTCAATGAAATAATGGTCCAATCCTGGAAAGATCTACCGGCGTTGTTTTAGCTTTATTTAGAAAAAAGACCTGGTGTATGCGTTTGAATATGACAGGGTAATTACCTATTGACATACAACACGCTGCTCCATATACTCCAGACTTAATAAAATATTCTTTTCATTCGATTTTTATCAATAATATAAACCACATGCCGGGAACGTTTTTCTAAGGGGGTTCGCCTATGATCGGAAAAACCATTTCGCATTATGAAATTACCTCCATGCTCGGCAAAGGCGGCATGGGAGAGGTGTACCTTGGATATGATACCCATCTTGACCGGAATGTCGCCATCAAGGCGCTGCCGCCTGAGGCTGTTTCAGATCCAGAGCGTAAACGGCGGTTTGTGCAGGAAGCAAAGTCTGCCTCTGCTTTAAATCATCCCAATATCATCCATATTTATGACATAAACAACTCAGACGGAATTGACTTCATAACAATGGAATATGTCCCCGGAAAGACCCTTTCCCAACTGATCAAACACAAGCCTTTAAAAATTAATGAGGCTTTAAAGTATGCAATGCAGATTGCAGATGCCCTCGCAGCGGCGCATGCTGCCGGGATTATCCACCGTGACCTGAAACCTGCCAACATTATGGTTACTGAAAAAGGTATGGTAAAGATACTGGATTTTGGACTGGCAAAGCTTATTGAGAGTGCAAAGGCAGACTATCCTGCAACCGCCATTACCATGCCGCCTCCAACTGAACAGGGTGTGATCCTGGGGACTACGCCCTATATGTCGCCGGAGCAGGCCCAGGGAAAAACAGTAGATGCCCGGTCGGACATCTTTTCATTCGGTTCTGTTCTATATGAGATGCTGACAGGGCAGCGTGCGTTCAAAGGGGAAACAAATGCAATAACCCTAGCCTCTATCCTTGAAAAAGAGCCCAGGCCCATCAGAGATATCATAAAAGACGTGCCGGATGAGATCGAGCGCATCCTGACCCGCTGCCTTCGCAAAGACCCGGAGCGCCGCTGGCAGAGCATGGCGGACCTGAAGATCGCAATTCAGGAACTAAAAGAGGAATCGGATTCCGGAAAACTTTCCGGAACAATGCCACCAAAGCCCGGACGAAAATCTCTTCTTCCAATTACTCTCCCTATAGTTGTGATCATCATAGGGATTGTTTTTGGGATTTTGTGGTGGAAATCGCACACCGCCTCCGTATCCGTTCAGTCTGAATTCGAGCGGCTCACTTTTGACACGGGGGTGACGAACAATCCCGCCATTTCACCGGATGGCAAGTGGATAGCCTATGCTTCTGATCAAAGTGGAAGGGGGGATCTGGACATTTATGTCAAGCAGATCTCCCAGCCCCAGCCATTACAACTGACACATAATGAGGCGGATGACAGGCAACCCTCCTTTTCTCCTGATGGCGACCGGATAGTATTCCGCTCCGAGCGGGATGGTGGAGGCATATATATCGTTAATGTGCTGGGAGTCGGGGAGGAACGGCGTATTGCTGATCAAGGCTGGCGTCCGCATTTTTCGCCTGACGGGGCAAAGATTCTCTATACGGAGGTGGTTGATCCGGTTTCGTTTGGACCAAGCAGGATGTACCAGATATCTCCAGAAGGCGGTACGCCAGGCCCTTTTCAACCCGATTTTTTAGTGACACCCTACGCAGGCACCGGGCCAATGGCAACCTGGTCTCCGGATGGCAGGTTTATACTATTCCCTGGATACCATGTGACAGACCCTAAGTTGTATGATTGGTGGGTAGCCCCGGCTGACGGAGGGCCGGCAGTATCGACCGGTGCTGTTCGAAGGATTCTTCAGAAGGGAAATGTGCCTGTATACCCCATGGCCTGGCACAAAAATAAAATCATTTTCGGCAAAGGCACAACTATAGAAGGATTTAATCTCTACTCCACTGATATCGATGAGGGGACCTGGCAGGTCTCAGACATGCTCCAACCTCTTACAAACGGGCCTGGGACTCAGGCGGAGCCTTCTGTTTCCAAAGATGGCCGCATGGTCTTCAGCAGCA
>CAZSZQ010000016.1:6020-38664 GCA_964610475.1 uncultured Desulfatiglans sp. | reverse complement strand
ATATAAACGGCAATGAGATCGCCCTGTACGGTTATCATGGTTACTGGAAAAGCCCTGGCGGCATCGATCCTGATACATTCAAATACACATTTCCACGGCTGAACGTTTACGGGGCCAGCATTAGGGGTCAGGCAGGCAAAGGTATAGGAAACATCGAGGCAGGATATTATGATTCACGGGATGACAGCCATGGAAATAATCCCTTTATCAACAACAGCCAGTTTCGTTTTCTAATCGGTTATGAACAGGATCTTCCAAGGCTTGCTTCAGACCTGACAGCAGGGGTTCAGTATTATCTTGAGCATATGATGGATCATGACAGATACCTTGTCATGCTGCCTGAAGGCTACATGGCGGCAGATGAAGACCGTCACCTGTTTACAATCAGGGTTACCAAACTTTACCTTAATCAGAACCTTACTTGCTCCCTGTTCACATATTATTCACCATCCGATGAGGATTTTTATATCAGACTTAATGTCAGTTATAAATTTACAGACGACCTCAGGGGGGAGTTGGGTGCGAATATCTTTAAGGGTGAACATCCATATACTTTTTTTGGCCAGTTTCATGAAAACACAAATGTGTTTATAGCGGTACGATATAATTTTTAAAGAAGGAGTATATTGCCTGTATTTTGTGCCAAGTATCTATTAAAGCTGAGGTATAATAAAAATTTCAAGGAACTGGGGTTTGTATATAAAGTTGGATATTGCATGTCAACAGAAATGCTGCGCCGTTTGGGACTATAAAAATGTCTCATAAGATATTGTATATTAATGGCAAAATACTCTCTGCTATTCCAGATAGCCGGCACTTTTCGGCTTATGTTCCAGCCTGTATTCTCTGTGAAGTTTCAATACCGGTTTTATTTCACAAAGAAAATCCTTTGATTGGAAGTTATCAAAAAAATCTTTTGATAAACCCGATTGGATTTTTTTGATTGTATTTACTGTGTTAGGACCCATGCCCGGTGTCATTTTTGTTATGTCCTGACATTTCATACAGGCTATCCCGCCTGTATCCGGCCTGAATACTGCTGTTCCATGGCCTTTATAAGCCCTTCCGCATATGGAACATTTTTCAAGATTGATACTGTATCCTCCAAGGGTCATGGCTTCCAGTTCAAAAAAAACAGAGATGATGTCGCTGTTCGTGCCTTTATCAAGTATTTTAAAGGAGTTTTTAAGCACATTAAACATGCCTTTATCCGGGAGATGCCATGGAAAAAGAATATCGGTCAGTTCAATCATGTAACTGGCCTTTATAAGAGTTTTATAATTTTTTCTTAAGCCCGGGAATGCATCAAGGAGTTTCCCTGAGTGTATGAAATAGAGATCGTCCTTTTTTTTCAGGCTGTATTCCAGGTTTACAAGGGAAAAAATATCCAGGCAGTTTACAAACCTTGTCCTGCTTCGCCGTGCACCCTTTGCTATTCCCTTAATCTTTCCTTCGGCCGGAGTAAAAAATGTAATAAGCAGATCAGATTCACCGAAATCCCTGACCCTCATGATTATTGAAATAGATGATTTTATATCCATGAATCCATCAATCCATAAACCCTTGCGAATGTAATATTGTATTTTTCGTTTCAGGAAACAGGTATTTGCGGCACTGGGAAAGGAAATATTCATCTGTCATGCCAGCCATAAAATCCCTTATTATCTCAGCCTTTGAAATTGTTTCTCTATATTCCTCTGACATGCCCTTCAGATACTCTCCAAAAATCTCCGAGTTACTATTTTCAGTTTCAAGGTCCTTGTAATATCTTTCAAACATGAGTTTAAACATGAGTTCCAATTTTGATGTCTGTTTCCATAAGGTATCACTGAGATATATTTTATCTCTGTTGAAATTTTTTAACTCCTTCAATGAATTACTTATCGTTTCACTGAAACATATGTATGGTTTTTCAAGACTGTTCGTAACAAGATCCTCCACAAGGGAGTACACTATAGTGCCGTTTGATTCACCAAGGATACGCCGGCAGTCTTCAGGTATATCTTTCCTGTTGACAAGTCCCAGCCTTATGGCATCCTCGATATCCCTCCCTATATAGCTTATGGTATCTGCCATGCGAACCACACATCCCTCAAGAGTCATAGGGAGTATCTCAAAGAAGGGATCTTTTTGTTTTTCAATGATCTCATTAGCCATGGTGTCAAAGTTTTTCCCGGCTTCCGGACAGAGTCTATTATTATGTATCTCACCATCATGGCATAGAATTCCGTCCAGCACCTGAAGTGACAGGTTCCAGCCGCGACCTTTTCTTTCTATTTTTTCAAGAAATCTTACACTCTGCAGATTATGCAAAAAATTACCGATCCCGTAGGCGTGGGAAAGCTGTGAAAGGAATCTTTCGCCTTCATGACCGAAGGGTGCATGCCCGATATCATGCCCGAGTGCAATTGCCTCTATAAGGTCTTCATTAAGCCTTAAGAGCCTGCCTATTGTGCGAGATATCTTTGAAACAAGCTGAACATGAAGCACTCTGTGGGTTATGTGGTCATTTTTAATCAGATAAAACACCTGGGTTTTATCGATATATCTTGAGTAAGCCATGGAATGAAGGATCCGGTCCGTATCAAGTGAGAAATTCTGCCTGTGCCCCTTTATTATATTCTCTTCCTCCACCCGTCTTACAGCATTTTTACTCAGAAATGCATACCGTGAGAACCGTTTTTCTTCTTCTTTGTCCAGCTCTCTTTTTATTCTGTTTAAATTTTCAGCGTTGTTCAATTCGTAAGCTCCTTACTGTTGCAATGTCATAACATTTATATCATAATATCATCCAATGTCATTCATATAAAAATATAAAATAGCAGAGACGGGTTTAATCAGTCTTCGCTTAAGCTTCGCCTGGACAAGAACCCGTCTCTACGTGTGTGTAAATAATGACATTTTTTTCTTGCAAAAAAATCTCAATGATTGTTAATATGACCAGTTCTTATATATAAATGTTTTTTAAAAAAGGGTTGTTTATCAATCCTATGTGTAAAATTCGCACGTTCGGGACTTGCCCCGGTGCCCCACCATATGGGAGAATGCCAGTGCCCGAGCGGAGGTTAAACCGTGGGAGCGGGACTATGAAAATGTCCCCTGTAATATGAGGAGGATTTAATGGGCGTAGTACTTAACATGAAGGAATTATTAGAAGCCGGTGTGCATTTCGGACATCAGACAAGGCGCTGGAATCCAAAAATGAAGCCATATATTTTTGGCTCCAGAAATGGTATTCACATTATTGATTTGCAGAAAACTGTAAAACTTTTTACCAATATCCATGATTTTATCGTAAAAACAGTATCAGAGGGATATCCAATATTATTTGTTGGCACAAAAAAACAGAGCCATGATGCCATTATTGAAGAAAGTGAACGCTGCGGGATGTTTTACATTGTTAACCGCTGGCTGGGCGGAACTCTGACCAATTTCCAGACAATTAAAAAGAGTATAGCCCGTTTAAAGGAATTGGATAGAATGTTCGGAGACGGGTCAATCAATCGGTATACCAAGAAAGAGGCCCTTAAAATGGAAAAGGAGCTCGCCAAACTTGAAAAAAATCTTGGCGGGATAAAAAATCTGGACGAACTACCGGGGGCTGTATTTATAGTTGATCCAAAAAGGGAACATATTGCAGTCAAAGAGGTAAAAAAGATAGGTATCCCCGTTATAGCCATTACCGATACAAATTGTGATCCTGATGATATAGATTATATAATTCCTGGAAATGACGATGCAATCAGGTCTATCAGACTTATATGCTCTAAAATTGCTGATGCCTGTATAGCAGGGCATAATCTCGCTGAGGAAAGATTGAGAGCAGAATCTGAGATGAAGAAGGATGAAGTTGAAAAACCTGAGGCTTCAGCTTATCAGGCGACAGAAGAAAAGAAAACAGGCCCCGAAGTAATCATAGTAAACAAGAAAGACACAATAATAAAAGACATCGATGATGATGACGATGATTTAGAGGAGTAAAAAAATTGGAAATTACAGCATCAATAGTAAAGGAATTGAGAGAGAGAACCGGGGTCGGTATGATGGACTGTAAAATGGCCCTTAAGGAAAGTAACGGTAATATAGAAAAGGCGATTGAATACCTGAGGAAAAAAGGGATAGCCACAGCCCAGAAAAGGGGCGGCCGTTCAACATCCGAGGGGCAGATACAGTCATATATCCATACAGGCGGTAAGATAGGGGTTCTTGTGGAAGTCAACTGCGAGACCGATTTTACAGGCAGAAATAGTGATTTTACCGAATTTGTAAAGAATATTGCAATGCATATTGCAGCAAGCAATCCAATCGCTGTTAGCCGTGAGGGTGTTCCTTCGGATATTCTTGAGAAAGAAAGGGATATCTATATGACTCAGGCAAAGGAATCAGGAAAGCCCGAAAATGTGCTCCAGAAGATTGTTGAAGGTAAAATCAATAAATTTTTTGCAGATACTACACTCCTGGAACAACAGTATGTGAAAAACCCTGACATAACAATTCAGGATCTTTTAAATGAACTGATTGCCAAGACTGGTGAAAACATCGTAATAAATCGTTTTGTCCGTTTCCAGCTTGGTGAGAGTAATGAATAAAAAATTTATACGTTTTAAACGCATACTGCTCAAGCTAAGCGGCGAAGCCCTTATGGGTAAAAATAGTTATGGGATCGATCCTGAAACTTTAAAGACTGTGGCCGAGGAGGTACGAGACGTTCATAATGAAGGAGTTCAGGTAGCTATCGTAATAGGCGGGGGTAATATATTTAGAGGGCTCAATTCTAACGAATATGGAATGAAACGTGCCCCTGCCGATCATATGGGTATGCTGGCTACTGTTATCAATGCACTTGCTCTTGGGGAAGCTTTAAATAATGCAGGGCTTCAAACCCGTATAATGTCAGCTATTGATATGAATAAAGTAGCCGAACCCTTTATCAGGAAAAGGGCAATCAGTCACATGAACAAGGGCAGAGTGATTCTCCTGGGGGGAGGAACAGGAAATCCGTTCTTCAGCACTGATACTGCCGCTGCCCTGAGGGCTATGGAAATAGACGCTGAGGTATTATTAAAGGCAACCAAGGTCGATGGTGTATATGAAAGTGATCCTGCGCATGATTCTTCTTTAATACCATATAAGACCCTGACCTATAAGGAGTACATAGAAAAAGGATTACGAGTAATGGACATGACGGCAGTAACCCTTGCGATGGGGCATAACCTGCCTATAATAGTGTTCAATCTCAGGAAAAAAGGGAATATATATAGGGTCGTCACAGGACATGATATAGGTACTTTAATATCAGGGGTATAATATGAAAGACGAAATACTTTCCGAATTACGTGATAAGATGAACAACTCCATTGAGACATTAAAAAAGGAATTTATCAGGCTTCGGACCGGCAGGGCAACACCCGCCTTACTTGATGGGATTAAAGTCAATTGTTATGAGTCACAAATGCCTATCGACCAGGTGGCATCCATCTCAGTGCCGGAGAGCAGGCTGATTACCATCAAACCCTGGGACCAGTCGATTATCAAAGAGATAGAAAAAAGTATTTTGAAATCCGAACTGGGTCTTACGCCAATGAATGACGGCAAGATTATCAGGATCTCCATTCCGCCTCTTACCGAGGAGAGGAGAAAAGAGCTTGCCAGAATGGCAAAAAAGATGGCTGAAGAAGGGAAAATCGCAATCAGAAATCAGAGACGTGAAGCCAATGACCTTTTTAAGGAATTGAAGAATGAAAAGGACTTGTCTGAAGATGAGATGTTCAAGGCCCAGGATGAAGTGCAGAAGATAACCGACGAATTTATTTCCAGGATCGATAAGGTAACATCAGAAAAAGAAAAAGAAATTCTTGAATTTTAATTCATGTTTTTACCTGTGAAATACACCTTGCCCCGCAACTGTTTTTCGGGGCGGTCTTATCATGTGAACCTCAGCAGTCTTTCTGGTTATTTACTATCGATTATGAAATCTTTATCCTATTTTTCCATAGGAAGCATATTACAAAAAAGTGAGTAAAATGACAACCCTTGATCCGGAAAAACTACCAAAACATGTTGCTGCCATTATGGATGGGAATGGCCGATGGGCCAGGAAAAGGATGATGAACAGAGTAAAAGGCCATGAGGAGGGTACCGAATCAGTCCGTGTTATTGTCAGAACAAGCCGAAAACTTGGAATAAAGTGGTTGACCCTTTATGCCTTTTCCGAAGAAAACTGGAAGAGACCAAAACATGAAGTCAGTGCACTTATGGTGATACTCAAGAGATTCTTAAAAAGCGAACTACCTGAAATGCTGAATAATGGGATAAGGCTTAATACTATTGGAAGTATTGAGAAATTGCCTGATGATGCAAAGAAAGTGCTTTTCGATACCATAGAAAAGACCTCTTCAAATAATGATATGGTTCTTACTCTTGCCCTGAGTTATGGCGGAAGGCAGGAAATTACCAGTGCAGTAAAAAAAATAGCATTGAAAGTATGCTCCAGGGAGCTGGATATTGATCGAATCAATGATGAGATTATAAGTGAAAATTTATATACTTACGATATCCCTGACCCTGACCTGCTTATTAGAACAAGCGGAGAATACAGGGTAAGTAACTTTTTACTATGGCAGATAGCCTATACGGAGATATATATCACTCCTACGCTATGGCCTGATTTTAGAGAAGAGGAGTATCTTACGGCCCTTATGGAATTTCAAAATAGAGAGAGACGGTTTGGTGCTACCGAATAGCGGAAAAATTTTTATCATATAAAACTATGCATTTAAAAAGATGGTTGACAGCGATTGTTGCAATTCCCATACTGATCTATCTGATTGGATTCGGCCCGAGATGGGTTTTTTATCTTTTCATACTGTTATTCAGCCTTGCAGGGCTTAATGAATTCTACAGGATTACCCTCCCTGGCCTCCCCGTGATTATTAAAACTTCTGCCCTGTTCCTGGCGCTGTTGTTATTTTTTATCATGTATAAGGGGTATATGCAGGTTTTAATGGGTATATTCAGCTTTTTGGTAATAATCCCAATGCTTTATTTCCTGTTTTTTGATCCGGTGAGAGGAGAAAAGTATCTTTCTGAAACAGGGAAGATGACTACAGGTTTTATTTACATCTGTCTTCCCCTTTCCATGTTCATCCAGATAGACAAGCTATACCTCCCTAATCACGGTGTAAGAGGAATCTGGATCTTTTTCCTTTTAGCTGTTACATTCGCAAATGATACCGGGGCATTTTACTGCGGTAAATTATTTGGCCGGAATAAACTATACGAGTTGGTCAGTCCAAAAAAAACCTGGGAAGGCTCTATTGGTGGCATATTATTTGCTTTAATAACTGCTATAGTGTTCTTGAAGATTTTCAGGTTTTACCCTGTTGATTTTTCTATTATTTTGTTGATTTTTTTATTATCTGTTGCCGGACAGGTCGGTGATTTGGCAGAATCGATGCTTAAAAGAAACTTTAATGTAAAGGACTCAGGAAACCTTCTTCCCGGACATGGGGGAGTTCTTGACAGGATCGACAGTCTATTATTTGCAACACCGGTTTTGTATATTTATCTCATGATGGTAAAATAATCATGTCCATCCTTAATATATTTTTTTTTAACAAAAACCGGAAGCCAATGAGATAATAAACCCAATATAGTCATGAAAGGAAAAATCATAAGATGTCTAAATATGACAGATTGCGAATATTGATTTCAGGCGGGGCCGGATTTCTTGGTTCTCATTTATGTGAAAGACTGCTGAATGATAATAACAGTGTCATATGCCTTGATAATTTTTTTACCGGGGAGAAAAGAAACATCCTTCATCTGATGGATAACAAATACCTGGAGATAATAAGACATGATATAGTTAACCCCATTCTTCTGGAGGTTGACCAGATATATAACCTGGCATGTCCGGCTTCACCTGTCCATTATCAGTATAACCCTGTAAAGACAACCAAAACCAGCGTAATGGGTGCTATCAATATGCTTGGCCTTGCCAAAAGGGTAAAGGCCAGGATACTTCAGGCCTCCACAAGTGAGATCTACGGCGATCCGGCTTTGCATCCCCAAAAGGAAGACTACTTTGGAAACGTAAATACCATCGGAATCAGGGCATGTTATGATGAAGGAAAGCGCTGTGCCGAAACCCTGTTCTTTGATTATCACAGGCAAAATAATGTCGACATCAAGGTGGTAAGGATATTCAACACATACGGCCCCAGAATGCATCCAGATGACGGAAGGGTTGTGAGTAATTTTATAGTCCAGGCCCTTAGGGGGGACACAATCACCATATACGGTGATGGAAACCAGACGAGGTCATTCTGTTATGTCGATGACATGATAGAAGGGATGATAAAGATGATGAACAGCCCTGAAGATTTCCCCGGGCCTGTTAATCTTGGTAATCCGACGGAATACAGGGTAAAGGATCTGGCTGAAATGATTATCCGCCTTACAAATTCAGGTTCAAGTCTGGAATATAAACCGCTTCCCATGGATGACCCGAAAAGACGTCAGCCTGATATATCCCTTGCCAGAGAAAAGCTCGGATGGGAACCTCATGTGATGGTGGAGGAAGGCCTTAAAAAGACCATTGAATACTTCATGGAGCGCATCGGTAAGTAATGAAAAATATCTCAATACTTGGTTCAACCGGATCGATAGGCGTCAGCACTCTCAAGGTTGTGAAGACCAACCCTGATAGATACAGAATTGTTGGTCTCTCCGCCGGGAACAATATCGATCTGCTTCAGCATCAGATTGAGGAATATATGCCTGTTGCTGTCTCGGTGTCACTTGAGAGCCATGCGCAGATATTAAAAAACAGGTTGTCCGGAAATACAAATACCGCGATATACTGGGGAGAAGAGGGGTTAAAAAAAATAGCTGTCATGGATAAGGCTGATATTGTGGTATCGGCCATGAGCGGTTCAGCAGGCCTTCTCCCTACTTATGAAGCTGTTCTCGCAGGAAAGGATATTGCCCTTGCTAACAAGGAAACCATGGTTATGGCAGGATCAATAATAATGGATCTTGCAAAGCATAAGGGGGTATCAATATTACCCGTAGACAGTGAACACAGCGCTGTTTTCCAGTGTCTTCAAGGCCATAACAGGGCGGATCTCAAACGTATAATCCTGACTGCATCCGGGGGCCCCTTCAGGGATTTTACCATGTCTCAGCTTAAAAAAATTACTCCTGCTATGGCTTTAAAACACCCGAACTGGGAAATGGGTAAAAAGGTTACCATTGACTCTGCAACCATGATGAATAAGGGGCTCGAGATAATTGAGGCAAAGTGGCTTTTCAGCTTTGATCTGCATCAGATTGACGTCCTTATACACCCTGAAAGCATTATTCATTCAATGGTAGAATATAATGATGGCTCTGTTATCGCCCAAATGGGCGTACCCGATATGATAACTCCTATTTCATACGCACTTTCTTACCCCGAACATCTTAAAACTCATCTCCCTCAATTGAGGCTTGAAACCATAAAAGCACTTCATTTTTTTGAACCTGACACTGTAAAGTTCAGGTGTCTTAAGCTTGCTGTAAATGCCTTATCGGAGGGAGAGAGTATGCCTGTGGTGTTGAACAGCGCTAATGAAATTGCCGTGAACTCCTTTTTAAACGGTGTAATATCCTTTTTGCAGATACCCGAAATAATAGAAAGGACAATGAATGCCCACAGAACCAATCCGGTTGATTCTATACAAACTGTTACTGAGACAGATACATGGGCAAGATCAACGGCACAGGAAGAAATCAGAAGATTGGCTGAAGACTGAAAGTTCAAAGCTAAAAGCTACAACCAGAATTCATTTCCGGATGTATGTTTGATCAGTAAAAATTTATATATGAGTGAAATATGGATATACTAATAAATTTTATACAGAATACAGGTAATCTGCTCTATTATTATCTGATACCGCTCATTATCGTCCTGGGAATAATGATTTTTTTCCATGAGCTGGGGCATTTCCTTGCTGCGAAATACTTTAATGTCAAGGTCATGAAGTTTGCCCTGGGCTTTGGTCCCAGAATTATATCAAAGGAAATTGGAGAAACAGAATATTCCATCAGATACCTGCCGCTGGGGGGCTTTGTAAAGATGCTGGGAGAGGATGATTTTGGAGAGGAAGCTGTTCCAGTAGATGAGAAAGATATCAAGAGGGCTTTTAATCACCAGCATCCATTAAAGAGGATTGCCATTGTAGCTGCCGGCCCGGTTTTTAACATCATACTGGCCTTTTTCCTTTTCTTTGGCTTATATATCACCTCCGGGGCTCCTCAGGTTACACCTGAACCTGTTTTCACGCCGGAAATCGGTATAGTAAAGGAAGATTCTCCTGCAGAAAGAGCAGGACTGCTCAAGGGAGATATAATTAAAACCGTGGATGGCATAAAAATAGAAAAATGGACAGATATAAAGAGATTAATCGAGAACAAGGCAGGTATACCCGTAAGAATGACAGTAGAAAGAGGAGAGGGCCTTTTTTCTTGCACAGTTACACCGGAAGAATCTGTGATCCAGAATGAATCAGGAGAGGATGTAAAGGCGGTGCTGATCGGTGTAATCAGTGCAGGAAAGGTCATTTATATCAAAGTGGGCATGGTTGAAGCCTTTAAAACAGCACTTTCCGATACATGGCGGTGGATCAGACTTACAGGCCTGGTTGTTGTAAAACTATTTCAGGGTGAGGTTTCTATCAAGACGGTAGGTGGTCCAATAATGATAGGCCAGATGACTGGAGAGCTTGTAAAGGAGGGTGTCCACTATCTGATCCCTTTTATGGCTATTATCAGCATTAATCTTGGAATATTGAATCTTTTTCCAATACCGATCCTTGACGGAGGAGTTATTTTGTTCCTTTTATTTGAACTGATTTTGAGAAAACCGGTAAGTCTGAATAAGCGTGAAATTGCCCAGAAAATCGGCCTCTCTCTGCTTTTACTATTGATGATAGTGGTTTTTTACAATGACATCCTGCGTCTCTTTTCAGAGTAAATCATAAATGATACTGGCTGTAAACAGTTCCACGGTACAATACAGTGTTGCACTGATGACACTTGATGGTCTTATTGTTGCCGAATATTTGGTAATTCCAAAGGGTAACACCTTTACTGGTTTTATTCCGGCCATTGATTTTATTCTCACATCATCGGGATATGATATCGATAGCATAAAGGCTGTGGCAGCTGCAAAAGGGCCGGGTAGTTTTACGGGCCTGAGGGTTGGATTGTCTGCAGCAAAGGGTATTGCGCACAGCCGGGGTATCCCCCTGATAGGTGTCTCAAGCATGGATGCTATTGCCTCACCTGTCTCGGGCACAGAAATGCCTGTATGTGCAATGATAGCCTCAAGGAGGGATGAGGTCTTTTATGCTATTTACAGAACAGATGGCGGACGTCTTGTCAGACAGTCTAATGTAACAGGCATAAGGATATCTGAAATAGGTTCCATGATAAAGGAGCCAACCATAATGGTGGGTAATGATTTCGAAAAGCAGAAAAGGATTATAATGGAGTCAGGCAACCACTTGATAGCTTATGCAGGTCAGGATCACTGGAATCTGAGGGCATCCTCTGTGGGTATCCTTGCATTGAAACGTTTCCATGATAACGATTTTGATGACCTTATGGGTATAGTCCCGGACTATATTTCTTTACCTGATATCAGACAATCCAACCGATCATAATATTGATGGAATTTTGCAGCAATTATAACAGGTTGACAAATATGAACAAAAAAATATAATGGAATCGCCTGGTAACAATATATAATGTTTTTCCTGTTAATTTTAAATCCGGACTGGCGAAATGGAAAGAGGCCGAAGATGAGGAAAAATCTTAAAAAAAACAGTCATCACGGGATAAAGGGAATCTACATACTGCCCAATCTTATAACCTCAGCAAGCCTTTTCGGTGGATTCTATGCCATCATTGCCTCGATTCAAGGCCGTTTTGAAGCCGCTGCCACAGCAATAGTTCTTTCTGCCATATGTGACGGACTTGATGGTAGGGTAGCCCGCCTCACCGGTACAACCAGTGATTTCGGAACCGAATATGATTCGCTTTCGGACCTTGTCGCATTTGGTGTTGCCCCTGCTGTACTTTCATATTTATGGGCATTAAAACCATTCGGAAGGCTTGGATGGCTTGCAGCATTCATGTTTGTAATCTGTGGTGCCTTAAGGCTTGCCAGATTTAATGTTGAAAAATCAAAAATTAAAAGTATTTTTTTTAAAGGATTGCCCATACCTTCCGCTGCATGCTTTATTGCTTCTCTTGTCCTTTTTACCAGTAATTTTAAGGAATTTTCTGAAAACCGCCATGTGATAATCATTGTTATGGTATACTGTCTGTCATTTTTAATGGTTAGTTCCCTTAAATATCCCAGCTTCAAGGAATTCCATCTTAAGAGCCAGAAACCCTTTAATGTGCTTGTTGTATCAATTCTGCTTCTTTTGATGGTCGCTTACAAACCAAAAGTACTGTTATTTTTTACCCTGCTTTTATATGTTTGTTGCGGCCCTGTAATAACAATATCACGTCATTATAAGAGGCGTAATATTATTGGTATACATCCTGAGATGAAGGGAAAAGACAGTGATAATGAAACAATAACTAATTGATTTATCGAAGATTTTGTTGAGCCAAAATCAATGAGAATAACAGGAGGAAAGTATAATGGACGGGTATTGGGATCAGTAAAGGGCCGGAATATCCGCCCTACAGCCAGCAAGGTCAGACAGGCGGTTTTTAATATCATAGGAAATGATATTTCCGGATATCATATACTGGATATATTTGCCGGAACCGGAATTATGGGCATAGAGGCATTAAGCAGGGGAGGGGAGTGGGCGTTGTTTATTGACAGTTCCGGCAGTTCAATTGATTTGATCAGAAAAAACCTTGAAATGTTCGGGCTCTCTGATAAAGGATATGTTATAAAAAAAAATATTAAGGATGGCTTACCTCCTCATGGAAAATTAAAAAAAGGGAATATTGACCTGGCTTTTATTGATCCGCCCTATGGGAAAGGTCTTATTCCAGGGATTCTTGAATCAATTGTCAAAAGTGAAGTCATGGCCGATGATGCATTAATTGTTACGGAATCCATAAAAAACGATCGGTTACCTGAGAGAGTCGGGGATTTTTATTTGGCAAAGACAAGGTCTTACGGTGAAACTAAAATAGATATTTATAACAGGATAGTATAATGAATCAAAAGGTTGCGATATATCCGGGGACATTCGATCCCCTGACAAATGGACATTTAAGTATAATCAAAAGGGCACTGAAAATATTTGATAAACTAATAATAGCTATTCTTATAAACCCCAATAAAACTCCTCTGTTTTCCCTTGAAGAAAGGATATCTATGCTGGAGGATATCTTTAAAGATGAAGAAAATATAGAGGTTGATTCATATAATGGTCTGCTGATTGATTATGCGGTAAAGAAAAAATCCAATATTGTAGTCAGAGGGCTCAGAGCTTTATCAGATTTCGAACATGAATTTCAAATGGCTTTGATGAACAGAAAACTGAACAGAGATATACAATCAGTCTTTTTAATGACAGATTATAAATGGTTTTATATCAGTTCGACAATAGTTAAGGAGGCAGCCCTCTATGGGGGTGAGATCAAAGGTCTTGTGCCGCCTATTGTCTGTGAGAAATTAAAAAAGAAATTTGGTTTTATAAAATAAGAGTATATATTAATACACCTTAGATAATGCTCTGGAGGATATGCTATGGCTTTAACGAAGGAACAAATTATTAATGACATCTATGACAATGTTGGTTTAAGCAAGACAAAGTCGCGCTCTGTGGTAGAAAAAATCTTTGAACTGATGAAATCTGCTCTTTCAGGTGGTGATGATGTTTTAATAAGCGGTTTTGGTAAATTATCAGTAAAGGATAAGGCCCAGAGGCGGGGCCGAAATCCTCAAACCTCTGAGGATCTCATATTGGAGCCGAGGAGAGTTGTTGTATTCAAGACATCCGGTGTACTTAGGGACATTTTAAATTCCTGAGCTATAGCCGTACAAGGAATGCCCCGGTAAAACCCATATTTTCAAGTTTCTTTTCTGTATTGACTGCATTATCAAGGGTGTATGTTTTTGATACATGAAGCCGGAAAAATATATTATTTTTTTCATCTGTGTATTTGGTTATGTTTACATAGTCATATAATACCCTGAGCTTCTCAGCAAGCCTTTGGGCATTGTCGTATGTGTTGAATGCAGCGACCTGGACTGTAAAAATCCCTTCCTGAAACCCCGGATCAACCTGATCCCTGCTTAGTGCTATAATCTTGACCTGTGCAGTACCGGGACCAACAAGGCCGATTTCATTTGCGGCAGCATATGACAGATCTATTATCCTGCCCTTTACAAATGGCCCCCGGTCATTGATTCTTACAACGGTATATTTATTGTTGTCCTGGTTAATAACCTTTACATATGTGTTAAATGGAAGCGTTTTATGTGCAGCGCTTTTCTGGTGCATATCATATACTTCGCCATTCGAGGTTTTACGGCCGTGAAAATCGACTCCATACCAGGATGCCTTTCCAGTCTGAATGAAACCCGCAGAACTGGTAATGGGGTAGTAACGTTCTCCGTTTATTACATATGAATCCTCTTTATTCCCCGGAGTAATTTCACCCGGAGACGGTTGTTCAACCCTGACCTGCGGCCTCATAATAGAACATGATGATAATAAGAGACACAGCAGAATATATATAAAAATTACACGTTTCATATTCAAGAAAAAAAGAAATGTCTTAACCGGTATTACAGTTTCTATATAACATTTGATTCATGATAAAATATTTTATACAAGTATTAAATATATCAGCTGATAGTATTATATCAATATATTTTCGTATAAATAATCGGAAAGAGAATCTATGCATCTGAATAATAAAGTGGCAATAATAACAGGCAGCAACCGCGGTATAGGGAGAGGCCTGGCAGAGGCATTCGCAGAAGCAGGGGCATTTATTGTTTTAAATTTTCCGCCCGACGGGAGTGATATCTGCAGAGAAGAGGCTAACGGCACAGTACAAAGTATAAAGGCTGCCGGAGGCAAAGCAATAGCTGTTGAAGCCGATGTTGTAAAGAAAGACGAGGTTGAAAATCTTGTCAGTACAGCAGTTGAGAAGTTTGGCAGAGTAGATATTCTTGTTAATAACGCAGGGATCACACATCCTGCTATGATGATGAATATGACCGAAGATGAATGGGATGAGGTTATTGATATCCATCTGAAGGCGCCTTTTCTATGTTCCCAGGCTGTCAGCCGTGTCATGAAGAAACAGATGTCCGGTAAGATTATCAATGTGGCATCAGTTGCCGGTATTATGGGAACTGTAGGACAGGTCAACTACAGCACTGCCAAGGGTGGTATCTTAAGTCTGACAATGTCCCAGGCGAGGGAGCTAGCCAGATATAACATATGTGTCAATGCAATTTCTCTAGGGGTGGTCGTAACGGACATGACTCTCAAAATACGTTCCGATGAAAAACTAAAAGAAATTTATTTAAACCGGATATTGCTGAGAAGGTTTGCGGAGATAAAGGACATTTCTTCTTCATTCATTTTTCTTGCATCAGACGAAAGCAATTACATAACGGGTCAACTCCTTTGCGTTGATGGCGGCTATGGTATAGTTTAGATTTTTTTCATATAAAATAAAAAAACACATAACGAAGAAACCTGCATTGCCGATTTTTAAAATCATAAATCAGCTTGACATGCCTCTGCTCTAAAAATATTATTCACTACCGTAAAAAATTCTATAAATGGAGAAGAACTATGGTAAATTATTTAATTATCATAAAGACCTTTAAACGGGCTTTTTTAGTGTTTGTTCTTATCATGCTTATTTTTCCTGCCCCTCCGGTAGTTATGGCAGAATCAGAAAATGAAATGCTTAAAAAACGGATCGAGAGGCTTGAAAAGGAATTAAATGATTTAAAGACCCTGATTAATGAAAAGGCAGCAGGCACAGAAAAGCCGTCAAAACCTGAAAAGGAGATTCAAAAACCTGCCGAAGGTTTTGACATAAAAAGCTATGGTTATATCAAGCTTGACGCAATATACAATGACAGCAGGGTGACAAATGGCAATTATGCTGTATATCTCCCGGGTGAAGGTGCAGTAAATAACGATGACAGCTTCAATATCACTGCAAGGCAAACACGCCTGGGACTTGATGTAACAGCACCTCTCTTTAATGGCTGGAATACAAAAGGCAAGGTTGAAGTGGACTTTTATGGTGACGGACCTGTTGTCCATGAGAACAAGGTCGAACCATTTATGAGGCATGCATTTCTGGAAACCAGTAAGGGCGGGCTGAGTATACTTGCAGGACAGACCTCGGATGTTATATCCCCGCTTAATCCGTCCACCTTAAATTATACTGTGGGATGGGGTACAGGGAATATCGGTTACAGGCGGCCGCAGGTAAGGGTCAGCTATAATGTGCCTTTTGATGACAACACGGCCATCTTAACACAATTTGCCTTTTCAAGAACAACAGGTCTTATCAACGAAGACCTAGATGGCGGAGGTCAGAATGATGGTGATGACTCAGGTTTCCCGACAGTCCAGGGCAGGATTGCTCTTACATCAAAAGGATTTACTGACAAAAAGAATATAATAGGCATATCAGGTCATTACGGCAGAGAAGAAGCGGATTGGTCCGGAGCCGTAACTGATCATGATTCATGGTCAGCTAACCTGGATTTCAATATACCACTGTCTGGCCGTTTTACCTTAAGTGGTGAGGCATTTATGGGAGAAAACCTGGATGACTATTTTGGGGGTGTGATACAGGGTGTAAATACCATAGTCCGTAACGAAATCTCATCATACGGTATGTGGTCACAACTTAACTTTGGTTTCAACAGTGAATGGCAGTATAATGTCGGATTAGGATTTGATAATCCTGACTCCGATGATATCAATGATGGCATGAGAGATAAAAACAGTTTTTATTTTGTGAATACCATGTTCAGGGTATTCCCCATTCTTACCATTGGTCTCGAATACAGCTACTGGGAAACGGAATATAAAAATATGAGAGAAGGGACTGCCAACCGTTTCCAGACCTCTGCAATTTTAACCTGGTAATTCATCTCACATCAGACAATAAATGAATAAGGGGCTATAACCGGCCCCTTATTATAATCAGGTGATGTTATCATGATCTGTCCTTACTCATAATGTCTGAATTTTGTGCCATGTTATAAAGATCTTGTATCTGGTGGATTTGACTGGGAAGTCTCTGTTTCTGACATAGTACCATGTTTGTAGTAATGCTGATATTCCAGGACCCTGTTAATATATCGGCGGGTTTCCTGAAAGGGTGGGATGCCCTTATGTCTTCTTACATTAGTTGCACCTGAGTTGTATGCTGCCAGTGCCAGCATTTCATCACCATCGAAACGTTCCAGAAGGGATTTATAATACCTTACCCCTGCATGTATGTTTTCTTCAGGGTTTAAGATATCCTTTACCCCGAGGGACTTTGCTGTATTTGGCATAAGCTGCATCAACCCACTCGCCCCCTTCCCGGAAACCGAGATTTTGTTATAACCTGATTCGGCCATGATAATAGCCCTTACCATGGTCAATTCAACATCATGAAGGCTGGCAGCTTCAAAAATAATCTGGTTGTAAAGAGATTCAGCCTGTTTTATCTGATAGGCGAATTCTGTCTCAATGGATGGTTCAGGGGTTTTGGAGATTGAATATTGAACAATACCAAGCGGTTCAGCGCTTTTTTTAGAAAAAAATAAATCAAAAGTACAAACCTGAACAATAATCATACACTCCAGAATGCCCAGAAGAAAAAGGCAGTGTATATGATTTTTATTAAATATTTTTTTTCCGGATATATTTATCAAAATTACAGCTCCTGCTGATAAATAATAATTTTACATCAGGTGATTTTCTAATATATACAGGCAATGTCCATGCCAGAGGCAACATTAAAAAAGGAGGAATAAAATGATGTAATTTCAACTATATATAATTAATGAATTTTTACATTTTTAGAGGTATGTAATTATTTGCCGATTTAATATGTAAATGTTTACCACTTATTGGTATAAAAATCCACATTCATTAAAACCCGGCAACCTTATGCTTATCCCTTTATTTTGAAGATGGATTCATAAGAAAATAATAATTTTCATGATTGATTCCGATTGATGCGAAATGCCCCTTGACTTTTTAACCTGTTAGTGTAATTTCTCATACTTTTGAAGTGTTTATAAATACCAGCCTGAAAATGAAAGGAATCTGATAGATGGAAAGAAAAACAGAACAACTTAGAAACGTCGCCCTGTTAGCCCATGTTAGTTCAGGAAAGACTTCCCTTGCCGAGGCCATGCTTTTGAATGGTAAATCCACAAACAGACTAGGGAAAGTTGATGACGGTAGCTCAAACATGGATTATGAACCTGAAGAAATCAAGAGAAAAATCACTATCAGCACCTCCTTCCATCACTGCGACTGGAAAAAGAATTATATCAATATCATAGATACACCTGGTGATGACAACTTCCTGTCCGATGCAAAGGCAGCCCTGCAGGCAGCTGACGGAGCTGTTATAGTGGTTGATGCAACATCAGGAGTAAAAATCGGCACGGAGAAGGTATGGCAATTTGTGAATGAGATGAACATGCCTAAAATTATTTTTATAAATAAAATGGATAAGGAACGGGCCGATTTTTATAAGGTAGTAAATGAAATCAACAAAGCCTTTGAGATAAAGACGACACCGATATTCCTGCCCTTAGGTGCCGAAGACAGCTTTAAGGGTGTGATCGATATATTAAAAATGAAGGCTTTTATCAGCAGCAAAGATGGCTCAGGCAAATCGGATGCCGCTGATAATCCTGCTGACATGGCTGATACAATAGAAGAATGGCATGAACTGATGATAGAAAACACAGTCGAAGTCAATGATGAACTCATGGAGAAATACCTTGAAGGTCAGGAACTGGATATCAAGGATATAGAGAAGACCCTGTATGAAGGGGTAAAATCCGGCCTGATAGTACCGGTATTATGCGGTTCGGCAACCCGTAATATGGGTGTAACACAGCTTATGGACGTAATAGTTCAAGGATTCCCAAACCCATCCGAAAGAGAGCAAAAAGAGGGTAAAAAGCCAAGATCCGAAGAAATTATCAAAAGGAAGTCAATGGAGTCTGAACCTTTTTCTGCACTTGTATTCAAGACCCTGGCAGACCCCTTTACCGGTAAACTGAGTATCATAAAAGTGATCTCAGGTACTGTCGAAGCAGATTCAACTGTCTATAATTCTACCAGAGACACAAAGGAAAAACTCGGTCAGCTTTACTTGCTTGAGGGCAAAAAACAGCAGGCTGTTGATAAGGCAGTTGCTGGCGATATAATCGCCCTTGCAAAACTCAGAGAAACCATGACCGGGGACACACTATGTATAGAAAATAATCCTGTTATCTATAAGGTAATTGAACCTCTCCGCCCGGTTATCTCATATGCTGTAGAGGCAAAAAACAAGGGCTCTGAAGATAAAATATTTTCTTCCCTTTCTAGACTGCTCGAAGAAGACCCGACACTCCGACTCGACAGAGATCAGGCAACTGCCGAGATAATTCTTTCAGGCATGGGTCAGATTCACCTTGAAACCACATGCGAAAAACTCAACCGCAAATTTGGAGTCGAGGTAACCCTCAAACCTGTGAAGGTCCCCTATAGGGAAACCATAAAAAAGGCAGCAAAAGGTATTGTGTACCGGCATAAAAAACAGTCAGGAGGACGCGGTCAGTTTGCAGAAGTTCATTTTGATCTCTTCCCAAAGGAAAGAGGCGAGGGTTTTGAATTTGATGAGGCGCTTGTAGGCATGAACGTTCCGCGTAACTTTGTTCCAGCCGTTGAAAAAGGTCTTCAGGAGGCGCTGATAAGCGGCATTCTGGCAGGTTATCCTGTTGTGGATATCAGGGTGCGTTTTTATGATGGAAAAGCACATGATGTTGATTCATCTGAAATGGCCTTTAAAATTGCCGCCAGCATGTGCTTTAAAAAGGGTATTCAGGAGGCTACACCTATCCTGCTTGAACCCATAATGAAAATGGAAATTACCGTCCCTGAAGAAAATATGGGTGATGTGATGGGTGACCTTAACAGCCGCAGAGGTCGTGTACTAGGAATGGATAGCGGAGGTAAATACCAGATCATCAAGGCACAGGCTCCTATGTCTGAAATATTAAAATATGCTATTGATCTTAATGCGATAACTGCCGGAAGAGGTTCCTTCAGGGTGGAACATTCACATTATGATGAAGTACCAGCCAGCCTTACCGATAAGATTGTTGCAGAGACTAGAAAAGAAGAATAGTTGTATCTGGCTAAAGGTTATGAAGCAGATGATCAAAGAAACTAAATTCAAGGCGGGGGTCTTAACCATGAGCGACAAGGGCTCCCGCGGAGAAAGGGTTGATGAAAGCGGTGACCTTGCCTTTCATATGCTTTCAGAAGATGGTTTTGAGGTTGTGGAAAAAAAAATCGTCCCGGACAGGCAGGAAGATATTATCAATACCATTAAGGAGTGGTGTGATATAAAAAAACTATCCCTGATAATATCATCAGGAGGAACAGGCTTAAGCCCAACAGATGTAACTCCCCAGGCGATGCTAAAGGTGATAGAATTTGAGGTGCCGGGCATCGCCGAGGCAATGAGGGCTGAAAGCCTCAAAAAAACTCCCCATGCCATGATATCAAGGGCAATGGCGGGTGTAAGGGGAAGATGCCTTATAATCAATCTCCCGGGCAGCCCGAAAGGTGTAAAAGAAAACCTTGAGGTTGTCCTGCCTGCCTTAAAACATGCCCTTTCAAAACTGTCTGGAGACACGAGTGATTGTGCATCCTGACCCAACTCATTTACGCTGCTCAGTTTATTTGGACGATAAGTTATTTTTGCACATGTAATAAATTTGTTTCCTGATTATTGCATAGTTGTTAAAGGTGATTATTTTGGCACTATGATAGGGAACATATTTACCTTATCACACAAGGTCCCTGAGTTTTTACCCTCCTTTCTCCTCTCAGGGACCCCCCCCCTTTTTTATGAAACCTTATAAACAAGTATTTATGTTGAAAAATACTATCATTTTAAACAGATATTTAGTGTTCTTGCCCAATTTTGTCGCTTAACCCAGCGAATATTTGGGAAATATAAAAAGTCACCGAAATCAGCATCAAAGAGTATAGTATTAATTTGGGGAGGTTAAAATAAGCTTAAATGATAAAGCCGGGTTTTCTTTTCGTATCCTTTTAATTCTGTTGCTGCTGTTTATCGCCGGGTCTTTTTTTACTGCCAAACACAAGAATATATTTGCCGGTGAAGAAAAAGGGTCTGAGAAAACATGTCAATGTTTAAAAATGGAGGAATTAGAGATAATTACTATCGACAATAAAGGCTATATCAAAGACCGAAAAGGACCGTCCAAATTTGAGCATATAAAACACGCCAGAGATTATAAAATCTCATGCTGGGAATGCCATCATGAATATAAAGATGAAAAGAACGCCCCAGGGTACACAGGTAATTCAGGATGCCCAGGTAGCAAAGGACACCCAGGTAACACAGGATAAAAAGGATGAACCGGAAAAGCCAAATTTCTGGTCCCCATGGGGAAAAACAAAAAAATTTTCCGAATGTCATGATCCGAATGAAAAGATAGATGATATCATTAGGCTACAGGCAGCATATCATAAAAGATCTAAAGAATGTCATAAGGTTAAAAGAATTTACAAGAATGATTACCTGGCTTATAGAAAATGCACAAAATGCCATGAGTAGTTTATAATAATTACATGTTTTTTATGATCAGATGACTTCTGAAGACCCGATTACATTTTCCTTTATTTCCGTGCATATACCTTGTAAAGAATCCGGATCAAGTTTAAGCAGGCTTGCTGCTTCCAGTTCAGAAAAGTCTATTTCGAGATCAAATATCCCATACCCTAATTTATGCGCCAGGTTCTTGGCAAGATTTATTATTAACACATCCTTTTCTGTATCAGTGTCGAATTGCGGTCCCTCATGTTGAAGCATAACCTTTACAAAATTATCAGGGAATCCCCACCGTTTAATTATTGCCGCACCGAATTCGGTGTGGATCCTCTGGATTAGCGGGTAAATATCCTTAATCTTTGAAGCATCCTTTTTGAAAAATCCACTTTCAAGATGTTTGAATAAAAGGATCATACCAATGTCGTGGGTAAGACCCATAAGAAAAAATGAATCAGTGTTCGCAATTTGCAGTTTCTGGGCAATTATCCTGGCGCCATAGGCGGATGCGAGAGAATGCATCCATAGCTTTTCCATAACTGACTGAAGAGCCAAATTCTTTGTCTCATAAAGATTCTTGTTAGCGATGGCATTTACGATACTGCCGGTTTCTCTGAAACCCAACCTCATTATTGCCTTATCTATTGTGGTTATCTTTTCGGAACCCCGGTAGAAAGGAGAATTAGCCCCGGCTATTATCCTTATTGATATTACCGCATCTTTCTCTATTACTTTAGAAAGATCATCAATAGTAGAATTAGGAGCCAGCATCACTTTTCGCACATCATCAATAATCTTAGGGAGTACAGGCAGTTCTATATTGCCGTTTTTGAATCTATGAACAATTTTCTGGATACTATCCTTAAGGATTTTTTTATCCTCTTCATCGTTATCCTGCCGTATGTCTTTCGGGGTATCCATTAAGACAGTCTCTTCTGCCCCCTTTTCATCCTTCTGTGATAAAGATATACCTACCTTCATTATCTTTTTGACTATTGTTTCTTTATCAAACGGCTTTGAGATATAATCATCACATCCCATCTTTACGCAGGTTATGATAGTCTCTTTATCCACATGAGCTGATGTCATGAGAATCTTTAACCTTTTTCCCCGTGGCACTTTCTTTTCATTCTCAATTGTCCTTATGGTCTGTAATACCTTTCTCCCGTCCATATCAGGCATTGTTATATCCAGAGTCATGAGATCAAAGGGCGCCCAGTCTTCCCATCCCTTTTTATATGCCGCCAATGCCTGTATTCCGTTTTCAGCAGACTCACACTCCGCGAATTCCGAAAGCATCTTTATCAAAATTTGTCTGCTTACAGGTTCATCATCAACAATAAGGATTTTCACAGGATGCCTCCTGTTTAAAGGGGTATATTCCCATGCTTCTTTACCGGATTTGAATCCACTTTACCCTTTAGCATCTTGAGTGCATTTATTATCCTTGGCCTTGTCCGGGCAGGTTCAATTACATCATCAATATAACCGCGTTTTGCCGCAACAAGCGGATTTGCAACAAGTTCCGCATATTCTTTTTCCTTTTCAACAAGGAAAGCATCACGATCCTCCTGAAAAAAGTTATTATAAAGTACTTCAACAGCCCCTTTTGCACCCATCACGGCTATTTCGGCAGTTGGCCACGCATAATTGATGTCGCCTCTCAGATGCTTGGATGACATGACACAATAGGCTCCGCCATAGGCCTTACGTGTAATAACGGTAATCTTTGGAACCGTTGCCTCAGCATAAGCGTACAGCATTTTGGCTCCATTCTTTATAACTCCGTTATACTCCTGGACTGTCCCTGGCAGAAAACCCGGCACATCAACGAAGGTAACTACAGGAATATTAAAACAGTCACAGAACCTGACAAACCTCGCGCCCTTTACTGAAGAATCATTATCAAGGACACCTGCTAGAAAACGTGGTTGATTTGCGACTATACCAACAGGAAAACCGCCATATCTGGCGAATCCTACTATCAGGTTTGTGGCATACCTTGCATGTACCTCAAGAAATTTGCCGTCATCAACCGTCCTCTTGATGATTAGTTTCATATCGTACACCCTGCCGGAATTCTCAGGCACGAGGCTGTTTAATTCATCGTCTCTCCTGTCATCAGGGTCGCTGCTGGCTATCCACTGAGGTTTTTCTCTGTTGCTCTGAGGAAAATATGAGAGCATCTCTTTTACATATTCTATGGCCTCTTCATCGGAGGAAACGGCATGATGGGCAACCCCGCTTTTTACAGTATGCACCGAGGCTCCGCCAAGGTTTTCAATGCTAACATCCTCCTGCGTGACTGCTTTAACGACCCTTGGCCCTGTCAAAAACATGTAACCGTTTGTTTTTACCATAATTGTAAAATCAGTAAGAGCAGGAGAATATACAGCGCCGCCTGCACATGGTCCGAATATTACAGAAATCTGTGGCACGACACCGGAACTCATGACATTCCTTAAAAAAATATCGGTGTATCCTGCAAGACTCTCAATCCCTTCCTGAATTCTTGCCCCGCCCGAATCATTGAAACCGATTACCGGAGCCCCGTTCTTAACTGCAAGATCCATAACCTTGCAGATCTTCTCTGCAAAGGTCTCAGAGAGGCTTCCGCCAAAAACTGTCATATCATGAGAAAAAATAAATACCCGTCTCCCGTTGACAGTGCCATGTCCCGTAACAACACCGTCACCAAGGATCTCTTTATTTTCCATTCCAAAATTCCGGCATCGGTGGGTCTTGAAGGTGTCAAACTCTTCAAAACTCCCTCTATCAAGGAAAAGTTCAATCCTTTCCCTTGCAGTAAGCCGCCCTTTGGCTTTATGCTTTTTAATTCGTTCAGCTCCACCGCCCAGAGCTGCCTGTTCACGCAATTTGAGTAATTCTTTAAGTTTATCTGCCATTATTTTACCTGCTCAATCTTCATCTTTATGACAAAATTCTGTTAAAACACCACAGGTTGATTTCGGATGGAGAAAAGCCACTTTTTTACCTCCTGCCCCTTCAACCGGGGTCCTGTTTATCAAACTGCAACCGCGTTTCTCAGCATGAGTCAGTTGTTCTTCAATACTGTCTGTCTGAAATGCGATATGATGCACTCCTTCACCGTTTTTGCAAAGATATTTAGCAACGGCACTCTCTTCCGATGTTGGTTCCAACAGCTCGATATGCACTTCACCTACAGAAAAAAAGACCGTTTTAACCTTCTGGGATTCTACCGTTTCAACTCCTTCACAGATTAATCCCAGGGTATTCTCAAAATAGTCTCTGGCCTTATCGATCGATCTGACTGCTATACCTATATGGTCTATCTTTTTTATCATCCTTATCCTCTGTACCTGTACTCTCCAAAAACATCACGAAGTACTCCGCATATTTCGCCAAGTGTGGCATATTCCTTTACCGCTGATATAATGTGCGGCATCAGATTCATGTCACCTCTGGCCGAATCCTTAAGCACTGTGAGAACTTCATTTATCTTTTCCTTATTCCTGTTTTTCTTGAGACGTATTAAATTTTTAATCTGATTGTCTTCCACTTCAGGGTCGATCTTCATAACCGGGGGCCTGATTTCCTCATCAACCTGGAATTTATTCATACCTGCAATAACACGTTCCCTGCTTTCTATTTCTTTCTGATACTCATAGGCGGAATTTTCAATACACCTCTGAATAAATCCCTTTTCAATAGCTGATATAACCCCGCCTTCCTTTTCCACCTGTTCCATCAGATCAACAGTCTGTCTTTCTATCTTATCTGTCATTGCCTCAATATAGTAAGAGCCTGCAAGGGGATCAATAGTATCAGCTACACCTGATTCATAGGCTATTATCTGCTGTGTCCTCAAGGCTGTTCTTACTGACTCTTCTGTTGGTAAACCCAGCGCCTCATCCTTGGAATTGGTATGCAGAGACTGGGTGCCTCCCAATACAGCTGCAAGGGCCTGGATTGTAACCCTTACTATATTGTTGTCCACCTGCTGCGCCGTGAGGGTATTACCGGCGGTCTGGGTATGGAACCTCATCATCTGGCTAGCAGGATCTTTTGCATTAAATTGTTCCATCATGATCTTTGCCCAGAGCCTTCTTGCTGCCCTGAACTTGGCAACCTCCTCTAAAATATTCGAGGAGGCATTGAAAAAAAAGGCCAGCCTTCTGGCAAAGGTGTCTACCTCAAGCCCTGTATCCATTGCTGCCCGGACATAGGTGCATGCATTTGCCAGTGTAAAGGCGACCTCTTCAACAGCCGTTGATCCTGCTTCCCGGATATGATAGCCTGATATAGAGATAGTATTGAAGGCCGGGAGGTTCAGGCTGCAATACTTGAATATATCCGTTATTATACGTAGGCTGGGTTTTGGCGGAAAGATATATGTCCCCCTTGCAATATACTCCTTTAAAATATCATTCTGTATTGTCCCCTGGAGCTTATCAGCGGAAACGCCCTGTTTTTCTCCAAGGGCTATATACATGGCAAGCAGGACAGCAGCCGGTGCATTTATGGTCATGGATGTGGAGATTTTATCCAGAGGGATGCCTTTAAAAAGGATTTCCATATCTTCAAGTGAGTCTATAGCGACACCTACTTTGCCGACTTCCCCAGCGCTCATAGGGTTATCAGAGTCATATCCTATCTGAGTCGGGAGATCAAAGGCGATGGAGAGGCCTGTTGTTCCCTGGTCAAGGAGGTATCTGAACCGCCTGTTTGTTTCCACTGCTGTTGAAAAACCTGCATACTGCCGCATTGTCCACAAACGACCTCTGTACATAGTCGGCTGTACACCCCTTGTGAAAGGGTATCTGCCCGGAAATCCTATCTCCGATACATAATGATCATCGATATTTTCAGGGAAAGAAATCCTCGGGACTTCTTCATTTCCGTGATTATTAAAATGCCTTTTACGTTCCGGTGATCTGATCAGACTTTTTGCAAGTTCCTTTTCTTCCCATCCGGTTATCCTCGTATCCTTTGCCATTATATCCCTGCTCTTTCAGCATTAAACTGATCAAAAACATCCGATAAAAACCTCATCATCTTTTCAGACCTGAACCCTGCCATAGAAATTATCACAGGCTTTACGAAATGCCTCAATGATTTCAGTAAGAGGTGCACCGGGGGTAAATACCGCTTCTATCCCGGCCTTTTTTAACACCTCTATATCATCCTCCGGGATTATCCCTCCGCCAAGGACCTTGATATCCTGTGCATGCTGTTTTATAAGCTCATTAATAACAGCAGGAAACAGCCTGAGGTGTGCTCCTGAAAGGGAAGAAAGTCCTATTACCGCCACATCTTCCTGTATGGCCGTTGAAACGATCTCTTCAGGTGTCTGACGTATCCCTGTATAGATAACCTCAAACTCATTATCCCTTAAGGCCCTTGCGATGATCTTTGCTCCCCTGTCATGCCCGTCAAGTCCGGGTTTTGCAATCAACACCCTGTATTTTATTTTTGTATTGGTCATTTATTCCTCAAATGGATTATGGCCGGGTTATTTCTTTTTGCCTATTATTCCCGCCCTGAATGCCTTTGTAAATCTGCTGCAGAACCTGTCTTTCCCCAAAACCATATCAGCCGCATATATAATGCTTTTCAGCTCCTCATTTTCAGGATCTATGATGGCACTGTCCATGCCGGCTGCTATTGCAAGCACTGCAAATGCCTGATTCACTATTGACCTTGCAGGCAGGCCGAATGATATATTGCTTAAGCCGCCGGTTATGTGAACATCCGGATATTTTTTAAGGATCTGGCGCATCGCATCAAAGGCCATGTTGCCGCTCTCAGTATTTGTCGAAATGGTACCGACCAGGGGGTCAATGTGAAGCTTTTTATCAGGCAAGCCCCCGTTTCTTGTCATGGCGATAAGCCTGTCAAGAATTTCCATCCTTTTTTCAACTGTTGTTGGAATACCGTCATCATCACATGTAAGGACAATCAGTTCTGTCTTGTGTTCACAGGCCAGAGGGAGGACACCTTCAATCCTTGTTTTTTCACCGCTCAAGGAGTTGATCATGGGTGTTTTCTTAACAACAGAAAATCCTGCCTTCAGGGCTTCCGGATTTGCAGAATCAAGACACAATACAGCATCTGTGACCTCCTGAATAATATTGATCAGCCAGATCATATCATCCGGTTCTCTTTCCGGGGATGTCCCTGCATTTACATCAAGAAAATCAACCCCTGCCTTCACCTGTCTTAAAGCCAGATCTTTTATAAAATCAGAGTCTTTTGCGGCTATTGCCTCTTTGACACGCTTTCTGGTTCCATTTATTTTTTCTCCTATAACTATCATATCCTATTCCTTTCTTTGTGCATTATTCATTGTTATGTTCAACAGGTTGTATTGAAGGAAACTTCATGCCTTCAATAAACCTTTCATTAAAATTCTTATGAGTCGTTAACTCTAGATACATTGTTTTTAAAGAAATATCGCAAGCATGTTTTCTTTCACTTCCGGACAAAAGTGTCATCCTTACTCCTGTGCCTGCGCTGTTACCGACCTGAAAATACCTGGCATTCGGGAACACGGGAAAAAGACCAATATCAACAGCATTGATCAGGTTGATATATGACCCGAATGCTCCGGCAATAATTACTTCCTCCACCATATCGCCGGTCACATTGCCTGCTTTCATCAGGGATTCAATACCTGCTTTTATAGCGCCTTTTGCAAGCAGGATTTCGGCGATGTCCTTCTGGGAGATGACAATCCTGCCGTTTCCATTATTATTTTCTGCAAGGATAAATTCCGAACCTGATTTCCCCTGGGATACCCTGCTGTTTTCTTTGTCAAATCTCCCCCTTTCATTGATAAAACCCCACCTGTACAATTCTGCGATCGCATCTATTATACCCGAACCGCATAGGCCGATGGGTGGTGCATCTCCTATGGTTCTGCACTCAACCCTGTCTTTTGTAATCCTTACCGATTCAATGGCGCCCCTTGACGCTTTCATGCCGTCTGTAACATGTGCCCCCTCAAATGCAGGTCCGGATGGACAGGATATCGAGATAAGAGAAACTGTTGCGGGATTATTAAGCACTATCTCGGTATTTGTTCCTATATCAACACCAAGAGTAACTTTATCTTTTCTGTCGATGCCTGCACCAAGGATCATGGATACGTGGTCTCCACCTACAAAACCTCCGATACCGGGGATCAGATGTATATATGCGCCGGGACAGGTTGAAATATCAACATCCCTGGCCTTGATATCAAGAGGTAAATCAGTTACGGCAACATAAGGCGCCTTTGCGAGTTGCTCTACAGGAAGGCCTAGAAAAAGATGAGTCATGGCAGTATTGCCTGCAATGCAGATATCAGCGACACTGTTTCGGTTTATACCGGTTTTACGGGTCAGGGACTCTATTAGCTCGTTAATCAAATCACGGATTGCTCCGGTGAGTCCGGGTGAACATGCATCTTTTGAATTGCTGTCATGCATAGCACGGTCCAGCCTGCTTATTACATCATCACCATAGGAGGACTGCGGGTTGATCGCACCCTGATTTATAAGCTCCGTGCCTGTTGTTAAATCCATAAGGTAAGCGGCAACCTTTGTTGTTCCCAGGTCTACTGCCAGACCTACAGGAGGAGTACCCTTTGGCATGAAGCCGATTATCTCATTTTTCCTCAAGTATACGGTTATTTCCCAGTTATTTTTTCTTAAAAGCGCAGGCAATTGCCTGACAGCCATTAAATCCGCCGATACTCCTGTAATATTATGGTTTTTCTTTAAGCTCTCAACAACTCTTTTTATATCTGAGACAGGGTCCTTGAGACTGGGAGGGTTGACAGCTACATTATAGGATTTTATCACTGGATCAATCTCATAATTTATCCCCTTTCCATCTATTTGAAATTTGGGGTCAATTATCTGTGATCCTTCGGGTATATGAACTTTAACATCACCTTCAGGAAAGGTGCAGCAGGCAAGTCTGTGTCCTTTGGTTTTATCTTTACTGGATGAAGATGCATCTTCATTTTGTAAAGGAGAAGACACCTTTCCATCGATAATAATTATCCTGCATTGTCCGCAAAAGCCCTTTCCTCCGCACGTTGCAGAAAGGTTAATCCCTGCTGACCGTGCTGCATCCATAATACTTGTTCCTGCCGGAACAACCGCTGATTTGCCCATTGGATTAAATAAAATATTGTATTTTTTTAGTACTGCCATCAATTCGGGTTCGGCGATCTTATACCTGCTTTTTTAAAAGGAATAAATTTAACTTTCTCCGGGATAAAAGTTAAAAGGAGGATCGGGTAGAGATAAGACTAACCCGTTCCCCCTTGTATGAATAAATGCTTAAGGCTTCGCTTCTTAAGGACATTTTAAAAAAAGATTACTTTTTTTCACCTGCCTAAAAAGTAATTACTATACAGGATAAACTGATAAAAGAATGGCTAGCACAACCATCCCTTGGCCAGATTTACCGCAGCCATGGCGTCTTTACCGTAGGCATCAGCACCTGTGTATTTTTTTACCTCGTCGTCTATCTGACCTCCACCGATCATGACCTTTAAATTATCTCTAAGACCGGCTTTCTTGATAGCATCAATGGTCTCTTTCATTGCATCAAAGGCGAGTGTAAGAAACCCGCTCAAACCTACTACCGTTGCTCCTGTCTCTTTGATCTTGTTCACAATAGTCTGTACAGGCACATCTATGCCAAGGTCGTATACCTCAAAGCCGCTGATATCAAGCATAAATACAACAAGGTCCTTTCCTATGTCATGAATATCACCGGCAACAGTAGCAATAATAACCTTGCCCAGTTTTTTAGCCTGAGTACCTTTATCCTTTATGTGAGGTTCAACAAGGGTAGCAATACCCTTAAGAATTTCACCTGAGTAGATCAGGTCCGGGATAAAATACTGCTCGTTTCCAAACCTCTCTCCAACTATCTGCATTCCTTCTCTTGCGTCAGCTAGAATTTTCATAGGATCTACACCGTCAGCAAGCGCTTTTTTTACAGCATCCAGTGATTCCTGCTCTTTAAGATCAGACAATAATGTTGCTAACTCTGACATATTTACTACCTCCTTAAGATATTAATTGTGGTCAGTCTCGTTTTTTTATTTTATACCTCAAAATTAAGATCATACTTCGAAATAACATGATGGAGATCAACATGAACTAATTTCCCTGAGAAATTATTAGTTACATCAGGAATATTCTCCAGATTGGGCTAGAATCCTAATAATTTATAAGAATGTCAAGGCAAAATTGCTACTTTAGCGTCTGTCAAAACAGTTTATATAACATACAGCCTTTCAAGAAAAAACCTTCAAAAGGGTGAAAATAAACTATCATTAATGAGTTTTTTGGTACTGACAGGTTAAAAGCTACTAATTATTGACAATATATTTACATAAATATTATTATTACTTCAATTTTGGCAGGGTGACCCGGTAAACCGGGCATCAGGCTATAAAAAATTAGTAACAGACTATTTTTTAAGGTAGTGCCGCCCGGATTACCTTTATCTGGATGACCGGGACGGATGAGAAGAAATACCTAACTAGTGTCTATCCAGAAAGAGATAAATTCCGGGTGGAGCTTCCAACAGTCAACGATCAGCTGTCAGCTAACTCTTTGTTTTGAATGCCTTTTGCTGAAAGCTGAATGCTGAGGGCTGACAGATTGCCCGTCCTCAGCAGTAACGTCTCCACGGAGGATGGACACTGACTATTTCTCATTCCGTATAACCAGTGCAGCTACTTAACAGGGGTCTTTGCTATGCACAAAGTCCCCATTTTTATTTACCTTTCCATTCATGAAAGGTAAATAAGGGATATCAAGACTATCAACAATTACCAGAGGAGGAAAACATGCAAAATGAAAAGATGACTCTTACAAAGCTGCAGCAAAAAAAGGTCAAAGGCGAAAAGATTACCATGATGACAGCCTATGATTACTCAGCCGCCTCCTTTGTTGATCAGGCAGGGATTGACACAATACTGATTGGCGACTCTCTTGGTAATGTCATGCTCGGATATGATTCAACGGTTCCGGTAACCATGGATGAAATGATACATCATTGTAAGGCAGTCAGCAGGGCGGTGAAATACGGGTTTATTATTGGTGATATGCCTTTTATGTCATACCAGGTGAGTATAGAAAAGGCTATTTTTAATGCGGGCAGATTTCTCAAAGAGGCTAACTGTGACAGTGTTAAGCTGGAGGGAGGCAGCGACATGGCTCCTACAGTAAAGGCCATAGTTAAGGCAGGGATACCTGTATGCGGACATATAGGCCTTACTCCTCAAACAGCAACAATGCTTGGAGGATACAAGGTGCAGGGAAAAGACGCAGAGAGCGCCAGAAGGCTTCTCCAGTCGGCAAAAGATCTGGAAGAGGCAGGGGCTTTCATGATTGTTTTCGAATGCATACCAGACACGCTTGGCGCCCGTATTACAAGAGAGCTTCGTATCCCAACCATCGGAATAGGTGCCGGTCCCGATACTGACGGTCAGGTGCTTGTATACCATGACGTTCTTGGTTTGAACGAAAAATTCACGCCTAAATTTGTTAAAAAGTATCTGAATCTCGCGCCAATGATTAAAGAGGCCTTTGTTATGTATAAAAACGATGTAGAAAAAGGTGTGTTCCCGGGTCCCGATAATGTCTTTAAAATGGATAAGGAGGAGGCTGACAAGATTTAGAGGAATGCATATGGAAATGCTTATAGTCGGTCCTGGTGCAATGGGCTGTCTTTTTGCGGCGCGTCTTTTTAATGCCGGGTACAAAGTTACCCTGCTGGATCA
>CAZSZQ010000016.1:0-5920 GCA_964610475.1 uncultured Desulfatiglans sp. | reverse complement strand
GAATTTTTGGCGATGATAAAATAATAGGAGGAATAACCTCGGAAGGCGCAACTTCCCTGGCCTATGGAAAAATAAGGCATGCAGGTAGTGGCAGTACTGTATTAGGTCCGCGCGCAAAGCACGGGGATAACCTTGATAAGCTGGTTGAAGCGTTGAATATGTCCGGCTTTTCAGCAAGGTGTGCGGATAATGTGGACGATTTAATCTGGGGCAAACTGATTATAAATACCGGGATAAATGCACTTACCGCAATAACCGGATTAATGAACGGTCAACTGCCCCGGTTTGAAGGTACCCTTGATATCATGAAAGATGCTGTGGAAGAGGCAGTAGCGGTATCAAAAGCAAAAGGTATAAATCTCCCCTATGTTGATCCTTTAACGAAGGTACTGGAAGTATGCAGTCAAACATCCTGCAATATAGCCTCTATGCTTCAGGATGTCCTGAATAAAAAAACTACCGAGATAGATTATATCAACGGAGCAATATGCAGAGAGGGAGAAATCACAGGTGTCCCCACACCGGTAAATCTGACCCTCACCCGCCTTATTAAAACAATAGAGGCCAGTTATAATATAAGGCTGCTGTAACTTGTTTCAGATTAAAATAAATTGAATTTTAAGATTTTTTATTTTGTTATGAATAATTTAAAATGATAGGTATTTAAAAAGTTTTATTAATTACGGAGGAGAATCATGTTTGAAATACTTAAACGGCGGGAAATGGCTGATGGTACAGTTGTTCTCAATGAGATAAGCGCACCCTTGATTGCGAAAAAGGCCAAACCCGGACAATTCGTCATACTTAAGGCCAATGAAACAGGTGAGCGAATCCCCCTCACCATGGCGGATACTGACCCTAAGAAAGGCACAATAACAATCATTTATCAGGTTGTAGGAAAATCAACGACCCTGTTCAAGTCTCTCCAGGTCGGAGATCATTTTCAGGATATCATAGGCCCCCTTGGCAAGGCTACTCATCTTGAAAAACTCGGCACGGTCGTCTGTGTTGGAGGCGGCACAGGCGTTGCGGTTATGCATCCTATAACAAGGGCCTTAAAGGAGAAGGGAAACAGGGTAATTGCCATTATCGGGGCCAGGAACAAGGATCTCCTGATTCTTGAAGATGAAATGAGGGCTGCATCCAATGAACTTCACGTCTGCACTGACGATGGATCATACGGACATCATGGATTTGTTACAGATGTAATGAAGCAGATACTTGAAAAGGAAGATGTGAAGCTCGTTGTAGGCATAGGGCCTGTTCCCATGATGAAATTTGTATGCAAGATTACCGGAGAATACAAGGTAAAGACTATCGTGAGTCTCAACGCCATCATGGTGGATGGAACAGGCATGTGCGGATGCTGCAGGGTAACTGTTGGGGATGAAACAAAGTTTGCATGTGTCGACGGACCTGAATTCGACGGAAACAAGGTTGACTTTGACGAACTGACAAAAAGGTTACAGGCCTATAAAGAAGAAGAAGCTGAAGCGACCAATAAATATGCCTGTGAGTGCAAGATGGCCAGTTAACTGATATATACTTGTATCGCCTGTTATTCATAATCCGATCTATTACTATATGTTGATTATAGAGCAGGCTTCATGGAGGATAATATGGTAGAAGGAAAAAATGAAAAAATATCCCGGCAGGCAATGCCGGAACAGAAAGCGGAAATACGAAGAAGAAATTTCAAAGAGGTTCCATCTGGCTATACGGAAGAGATGGCATTAACTGAGGCATCAAGGTGTATTCAGTGCAAAAAGCCATCCTGTATGGAAGGGTGTCCTGTTTCTGTGGATATCCCTGGCTTTATTAATCTATTGAAAGAAAAGAAATTCACGGAATCCATCCGTCATATATGGAAGAAGAACGCCCTTCCTGCAGTGTGCGGAAGGGTATGCCCGCAGGAGATTCAGTGTGAAGGGTCATGTATCCTTGCAAAGAAAGGTGAGGCCGTAGCAATCGGAAACCTTGAACGGTATGTGGCAGACCGTGAAAGAGAACATGGCAAAGGAGACCTTCCGCCCAAGGCTAAGCCTACAGGTAAAAAGGTTGCGGTTGTCGGGTCAGGGCCATCTGGTTTGACCGTTGCCGGCGATTTATTGTTGAAGGGTCATGATGTCCATATCTTTGAGGCATTTCATAAACCAGGCGGTGTGCTCGTGTACGGCATTCCTGAATTCAGACTCCCAAAGGAGATAGTCTTCTCAGAAGTCAATTTTCTTGAACGGCTTGGCGCTAAACTTGAATGCAATACAGTGGTAGGCCGTACAGTTGAACTGGATGAGTTGTTTGCACAGGGTTTTGATGCGATATACCTTGGTTTAGGCGCAGGACTACCGAGTTTCTTAGGTATCCCAGGTGAAAACCTTATAGGCGTCTATTCTGCAAACGAATACCTGACAAGGTCAAACCTCATGAAGGCATATCTTTTCCCGGAATATGATACGCCTATTGTTAAGGGAAAAAATGTAGCAGTATTCGGCGCCGGAAATGTGGCAATGGATGCAGCCAGAACAGCAATGCGTCTCGGCGCAGAAACAGTTCGAATTGTATACCGCAGATCAAAGGATGAGATGCCGGCAAGGGCAGCAGAAATCCATCATGCTGAACAGGAAGGAATCGAGTTTTACCTGCTCACAGCGCCCAAGAGATTTATTGGCAATGATAAGGGCCGTGTAACCGGAATGGAATGTATCAAGATGGAACTGGGAGAGCCTGATGCATCAGGCCGCCGGAGCCCTATCCCCATAGAGGGTTCAAAGTTCCAGCTTGAATGTGATCTCGCGGTTATAGCGGTCGGATCAGGGGCCAACCCTCTGCTTACAAGGTCAACAGAAGGACTTAGCCTTAACAAACGGGGATATATTGTCGCAGACCCTGAAACAGGCAAGACATCCAAAAAAGGTGTCTGGGCAGGCGGTGATATTGTCACCGGTTCCGCCACAGTAATCCTTGCAATGGGTGCGGGAAGGATGGCCTCAGATTCTATGCACAAATATTTGACCATTGGGTGGTAGATATTTAGCTGAAAGGTGAAAGCTCAAAGCTGAAAGCTGAAAGCATCAATCATTAAAAAACAATTATGGTTGAATGCTTAGTATATTTTAAGGGCCTGTAATTAGTTACAACAGGCCCTTTTTTATGGGGTATTAAAATTTCTGTTTTATTAAAAATAATAATTATTTTTGCAGGCATCATATTTCTTAACAGGTTCGGCCTTAATCTGGCCGTTTCACTCCTGGCAGGGTCTATATCTCTAGGATTGTGGATGGGATTGGGGCCCATGGAACTGCTGACCTGTCTGTATAAAAGCATAATCAACTACCAGACCCTGAGTCTTTCCCTCATCGTGTGGCTCATAATGGTAATGAGCAGTATGATGGAAAAAAGCGGGCACATGAAAAGACTCGTAGACAGCTTCACCCGTATTACAAGAGACTCCAGGATGGTAGCGATAGTAATGTCAGCCCTAATCGGGCTTTTACCTATGCCCGGTGGGGCGCTCTTTTCAGCCCCGCTGGTGGATGAATCACTTTCAAAGATAAACGCAACACCTGAACACAAGACCGCATTAAATTACTGGTTCAGGCATATATGGGAATACTGGTGGCCGCTCTATCCCGGAGTCATCCTTGCCATAGCGCTCCTCAAGGTTGAGACATGGCGCTACATGATTATTGCAGCGCCCATGACCATTCTTTCAGCCGGAGCAGGTTATCTCTTTATTATAAGACCTATGAGAAACACCAGTTCTAACATTGAGAGCCATGTTTCATGGACCGGCTTAAAAGAGTTCATATATGAAATGCTTCCGGTAATCATAATCATTTTATTAATAGCCCTCATAACAGGCCTGTTCAAAATAGTGACCCTGATTAAAACAGATATCCATATCCCTTCCCTTGCGCCTGTTGTCACAGGTCTTGCAGGATCTATAATATGGGTATGCCGCGCGAACAGAATAGCTCCTTCAGGCCTTCTGTCAGCGACAATTGGCAAATCAAATCTCACAATGATATTTCTTATCATTTCAATAATGCTTTTCCAGGGAGTAATGACCGATTCAGGGGCAGCGCAGGGAATAAAGCATGAGCTTATGGCTTACGGGATTCCGGCAATTTTACTTATTATAATAATGCCGTTTTTTTCGGGCATAATTCTGGGGATAGCCGTAGGTTTTGTGGGGGCCTCCTTCCCGCTTATTATCCCGCTTTTTCCGGCTCATGATACATACACCTACCTGTCATATGCGATACTGGCATATACCTTCGGGTACATGGGAATGATGATTTCTCCTGTCCACATCTGTTTCTTAGTTACACGAGATTACTTTAAGTCAGGGATTGGCGGCAGCTACATATATATTATAAAAACCGCTTTTTCTGTTCTTGTTACTGCTGTTATGTTTTTTCTTATCTTAGATTTTATCCATAGTATTCTGATCAAATAACCGCTCAAAAAATCATAGCTCCTCAAGATTTTTACAAATGTATCGATAGTATCTTCAAAGCCTACAGTTCTTCCTTCCTTTTACTTTTTATAAAGGTTTCAGGTTTTTCCTTTTGTGAATTTCCGTTGTCACCCTTTCTCCAAGCATATTGAAGATAAGTTCAAGACCTGTCACTAGGTCACGTAGATTTTGATTTTTCTCTGTCAGTTCTTTCAGTTTCTTATATTCGGAAGGAGTCACTCCAAAGGCCGCCTTTGAAATCTCAGCATTCAAAATGGTATACTCAAATTCATTTTTTATCCTAAGCCCCCGAATCCGGACTATCTGTTAATGCCTGGCAGACATCCACCACAGAAAAAACCATTCCTCATTATACCAGATAAGCCTGATCCTTTTGCTTTCAAAGGCAATGAATTTATACTGCTCCATTTTGCCCCCATTTTACTATAGACATTAAAGGAGGAAGATCATTATATCGATAATATTTATGCAGCCCCATGGGGGGCATTTTATTGATACAATCCTTCTTTCTAATTGCACCTCTTGCCTTAATATGCCTGTTAACCACCAATTATTTCGTTTAATCCTTCAATTACAATATCAAGGTCTTCATCAGATACCTTTGAAATTTTCCTGCTGATTCGTTTCACAGATAGGGTTCGAATCTGGCTGATCTTTACCCAGGACTTTTTGGGGAGTTTTAAGCTGAAAAGTTCAAATGTAAGTGGATAACCGGCCTTTTGTGGATGGCTGGTTAAAGCGACAGCAACAACTGTTCCTGATCTTTCATTGAAAACATTATTACTCAAAATAAGAACAGGGCGCAATCCTCCCTGTTCACTTCCTATTACCGGATTTAAGTCTGCCCAATATATCTCACCTCTTAATATTCTGGCCATTCTTCCAGCTCCAGTGCAAAACCTTCTTCAGCTAAGGATTGTTCAAATTCAGGATCAAGTTTTGCGCATTCTTGGGCCAAACGACTTTTATCGATTCGTTTCAATTTCTCCGATACTGCCTCTTGAATAGCCTTGCTTCTATTTGGAAATATATTTGATTTAACAAGCATATCAATCCTTTTTACCATATCATTTTCTAATGTGATTGCTATTTTTGATGCTGACATATTTATCACCTCCGGTATGATAATAAGTCATACCAAGCTCAATTTCAAGATAAAATAATATTCATTTTTAACGGTTAACCCATAAATCCCTGTCGGTGTTTCATCGTTGGGTCTAAGTAAAAGGGCTTTCGTTTGTCTTTTGAAGTTGGAATTTTTTCAGGGAAGCGAGTAATATTTCAGTTTAATTTCGCCTCGTATATGGTTGGTACTAACGTTGAATATTGAACCTCCAACTTGTACATCGAATTAAAAGCAAACGATCTGAATCGAGGAATCATTATTTGCCTTTTTCAGATGTCTTTATACTTGCTACAAATATCTTTATTAACTGATCT
>CAZSZQ010000015.1:0-39198 GCA_964610475.1 uncultured Desulfatiglans sp. | reverse complement strand
TCGTTAAACTAGTATATCTCTTCTCCATAACTCTTCCTTTCTTAATGCAGTTTTTACCTATCTCATAACAGGCTTTAGTTTTGGTTACAATACTAAATTTAAATAACAAATTATTTTATCTTGACACTATATGCTAACCTATCTATATTAAACATCTTTCTGGAAAAGCAGTATATCTATTATCTGCATTTCAAGAATCACTCGAAAAGTGATAAATACATATTTTACATATGTAACTGAATTATTGAAAATTTTTTTTGGGAGGTCCACAGTGGCAGAGAACAAATACGAAATGTTATTTTCACCTTATCACATAGGTAAGGTTCAATTAAGGAACAGATTTGTAAAAACAGCAGCTCAGACATATTTTTTTGATTCCGGTGAGAAACGCGTCGGCGATATAGCAAAGGCTTTTTACGGGGCTGTGGCAAAGGGCGGTGTTGGTTTAATTGTTACTGAGACACCGGCAATGGAATGGCCGCTGCTTGAAGACGGCGACCGCAGATTCAGGGTTGATAATGATAAATATATTCCGCAAATCAAGGAACTGACCGATCTGGTTCACAGCTATGGGGCCAAGGTATTTACACAATTCTATCATCGCGGCCCATGGGGAAAAGAATATCAGTTTATAGCCCAGCGTATTGCCGCCTCGGCAGTACATTTTACATCACCCTATGATGTTCACCCGGATGATCCGCCCCATTCATTAACCAGGGAAGAGATCGAATGGTGGGTAGACCACTTTGCCTCCTGCGCCGTAAGGGTTCAGAAGGCCGGTTATGACGGGCTTGAGATAAATGCAGGCGCAGACCACCTTTTCCACTCATTCCTTTCCAAATTCTGGAACAAACGTGATGATGAATACGGACCCCAGACAATGGAAAACCGGATGAGATTTGTTATCAATGTCATAAGAGAGATCAAGAAACGCTGCGGTGAAGACTGGCCTGTTCAGGTGCTCATGAATGCCTATGAATTCGGCGCCGGCCCTGAGGGAATAACCGCTGAAGAGGGTATCCAGATTGCAAAGGGATATGAGGCTGCAGGGGTTGACTGCCTGCATGTAAGAAACCATCTGCACGGACACCATCAGGGTTCTTACCTGCACAACCTGCTCTGGTACCCTGAATTCTGTATTGAAGGGCCTTTAGCGCCCGAAATGGACTGGAGCAAGAAAGGTGACCTTATCAATGTTCCTTCAGCAGCAAGGGTTAGAAGGCAGGTCACGAAACCCACCATAATGGTCCCATCAGGATTCACTGCTGATTATGCAGAGATGGTTCTCCAGAGGGGTGATGCAAATATCATCGGTTTCAACAGAAGGCTCTTTGCAGACCCGTTCTACCCCAACAAGATCAAAGAGGGACGTCCTGAAGACATTCAGCCATGCACTCATTGCAACAACTGCGCAAAACTTTACAACCAGGTCAGACAATGCCGTATAAACGCCGCCTTCGGGACAACTAAGTACGAAATAGACAAGGCGCCTAAAAAGAAAAAGGTTGTAGTAGTAGGCGGAGGCCCTGCCGGAATGCAGGCTGCAAGGGTTACAGCAGAAAGAGGTCATGATGTGACACTGTATGAAGCGGGACATTACCTGGGTGGAAACCTGCCTATGGCCTCGACCATAAAAGGCACTTCACTTGAAGATATACCTTCGATCATAGAGTTCTTCAAGACCCAGCTTAAGAAACTGGGAGTTAAGGTAAACATGGTCAAGGAAGTTACCCTGGAAATAATTCTAAAAGATAAACCGGATGCAGTCGTAGTTGCAGTAGGGGCGGTACCTGCATACCCTGATGTCCCCGGACTTGACAGCCCCAATGTTATAAAATCAACTACACTGTACACCCTGCTTAAATTTATTCTCAGGTTCCAAGGTCCTAAATTCTGGCACACTATTAGTAAATTCAGGATGCCCGCCGGATGGAACCCCTTCAAGACCATCGGCAAAAGGGTTGTTATTATCGGTGGCATGATTCATGGATGTCAGCTTGGTGAGTTCATGGCAAAAAGAGGGCGTCAGGTGACCGTAGTTGAACCCAATGAAGAGAATGTCGGAAAGTGGCTTGCCCCTGAATATAAAAACCGCCTGTTCCTCTGGTTCAAGAAAAAGGGTGTTCAGGTAATTGGTGGCGCAAAATTGATAGAGATCACCAAAGAAGGGCTGAAGATAAAAACAAAGGAAGGAGAGGAGAAGATGCTTCCTGCTGACAGCATCCTTCCAGTAGGATTTACCACCAACACTGATCTGTATGAATCACTTAAGGGCAAGGTTCCTGAGTTGTATGCAGTTGGTGACTGTGATAACCCCGCAATTATTCCTGAGGCAACCGGTTCCGGCTGGAGAATAGGCAACCAGATATAGCCTCATAACATACCTGGCTCATAAAAAACCCGCAGCAAAAACTGCGGGTTTTTTCTCAATCAGTAGCCCAAGAGAATGATTTCCGGTTAATAAATTGAATTGTCATATACTAACTTGAATACCGGTGCTCTTCTTTTCTTAAAAACCTATCCGAACCACATCGTACATGAGTTTTGATTTTTAAGGATTACAGTTCGTGGTCTTTGTATAGACGGGTTTCAAACCTGTCTATACTGCGTTATTAACGTAACAGAATTATTTTCGCCAGAACTCAGGGGTGAGCAGTACAAGAACGGTATAAATCTCAAGCCTTCCGATCAGCATACAGAAGATCAGTATCCACTTGCCTATCACCGGCAAGCCCATAAAGTTGTCCATGGGTCCTACAGCACCTAAGCCCGGGCCAACATTGAAAATACATGCAGCCACTGATGAAAATGCGGAGATCATATCAAGACCGAGCATGATCATAAATATGGATGAAGCAACAAAAAGCATGAGATAGATGGTGAAAAAACCCCATATACTGTTTAGTATATCCTGGGGAACCACCCGGCCGCCGAGCTTTACAGCAGTAACCGCATGGGGATGGACTATCCTGAAGACCTCCTGATAAGCATGTTTTACAAGCAGCATCACACGCATGGTCTTCAGCCCGCCAGTTGTAGACCCTGCCATGCCGCCAAGAAACATTGATATTAGCAGGAGGGTCTTTGAAAGAGCAGGCCAGAGCTCAAAATCTGCCGAGGCAAATCCTGTTGTTGTTATAATTGAACTAACCTGGAAAGAGGCAAACCTGAAAGAACTTGAGAGGCTGTCATAGACAGCGCCATAGATATCAAAGGTTACCATTGCCGTAATCGCAGCAATTAAAAACATGTATACCCTGCATTCAGGATCAGACCAGTAAACCCTTGGCCCGTCATATATGATCCTGTAATGGTGAGAGAAGTTTATCCCGGCAATAATCATAAAAATGATAATAACCGTATCGAAATATGCATTATTATAATAGACTATGCTTGTATTCCTTGTTGAGAATCCTCCGGTTGGCATGGTGCAGAAGGCATGGTTAATCGAGTCAAATATGGACATGCCGCCAACAGCAAGGAACACTATCTCAAGGAGCGTTAATATAAGATAGACCTTCCAGAGTGTCTTTGAGGTGTCGGATATCCTGGGTTTAAGTTTATCGACCACCGGACTAGGTATCTCGGCTTTGTATAGCTGCATGCCCCCCACACCCAAGAACGGGAGTATGGCTATTGAAAGCACTATTATACCCATGCCTCCAAGCCACTGGGTGAGACTGCGCCAGAGAAGGATGCCTGATGAAACCCCTTCAATATCCTGTAAAACCGTTGCGCCTGTAGTGGTAAAACCTGACAACGATTCAAAGCAGGCAGATGTAAAATCAGGTATGGCCCCTGAAATAATAAAGGGTATTGCACCGGAAAGTCCGGCAGCTATCCATCCGAAGGTGACTATAGCCACGCCATCCCTGTGACTCAGATGAACCACATTGCTTTTTTTTGTAGCAAAAAACATGCTGATACCAATGCCTGTTGTTATTATTATTGACCAGGTAAGGGCAAAAACGCCTTTATCCCCTTCAATAATTGCAACCCCAAGGGGAAAGCACATGGATGTGCCGAGGAATATCAGCAGAATGCCTATAAATTTTATAACGCTCTTCGGATTCATCAGAAATAGTCCAGCTTTACGGTGAGGAGTTTTTCAAGTTTAGGTATCACTTCCTTAAGTGCAAAAAAGATAAGCCTGTCATTGCTGTGAATTACTGTACTCCCGGTAGGTATAAAAACCTCTCCTCCCCTTATGACTGCACCTACCAGCGCACCTTTTGGGAACTTGATCTGGGAAATCGGTTTATCCACAATATCAGATGTCTCAAGCGCCTCTACCTCAATAGCCTCTGCTTGTTCCCCCTTAAGGGGAGCTACCGATATTACCTTGCCCCTTCTTATGTACTGTAAAATGGCCCTTATGGTCGATAACCTCGGGCTTACAAGGGTATCAATGCCGATTGCCGATACAAGAGGGATATAGCTCAGCTTGCTTATTCTTGTAATGATCTTTTTTGCCCCGAGTTCCTTTGCAAGGAGTGACATCAGGACATTATTTTCCTCATCACCAGTAAGAGCTACAAAAAAGTCCATACCGCCGATATTTTCTTCAAGAAGGAGATCTTTATCTGTCCCGTCGCCTGAAATGACAATCACCCTGTCAAGCTGTTCCGATAAAAATGTACACCGCCCGCTCTCCTTCTCAATAATTTTTATATGGAGTTTTGTAGCTTCAAGCGCCTCACCAAGGGCCCATCCGGTGTCTCCGCCACCTGTTATCATGACATTTCTGACATCTTTTGTGATCCCGAGGAAATCGTATAATTTGTTCATCTCATCCGTCCTGATAACCAGGTAGATGAGATCCCCAGCCTGTATGATGTCATTTCCGTGCGGGATAAGCACCTTTTCATCCCTGATTATTGCACCGACAAGAAAATTACCGTAATAATTGCTGAATGTATTCAGCTGCCGGCCCGCAATAGAAGATCCTCTGGTAATAGTAAAGCCTATGAGTTTGATTTTACCATCAACAAAATCTATCACATCCGAAGCACCCGGCACCATCATAAGGTTTATTATGGCTTCAACCATTGCTGATTCGGGATTGATGATCTGGTCAACGCCCAGCAGTTCTTCACCAAACAGCTCCTTTTCATCAAGGTATTCCCTGTTTCTGACCCTTGCCACCTTCAGTATGTATCTGTTGAGATTCCTGGCCAGGAGACAGGCTATAAGGTTTGCCTCATCACTGTCGGTCGCGGCCACAAGCATATCCGCTTCCTGGATGCCTGCTGTCTTGAGTGTGCCGGGACTTGTGCCGGAACCGGTGATGGCCTGTACATCCAGATTGTCAGTGAGCCGTTTGATCTTGGCAGGATCTTTATCAATAAGCACAACATCCTGCCCTTCTTCTGACAGTTTCTGAGCACAATGGAAACCGACCTCGCCTGCACCGACAATTATTATCTTCAATGTAAAGATTCCTCTTTTAGGTTTGATTGATTATTCAGTTGTTATTAGTTCAGGTTTAATACTATGTCAATATCCTTGAAATCCCCTCTCTCCGGATAGTTCCCCAAATATGAAGAATTTTTATAGACAAGAATTCACTATGATGATAATTTACCGCTATTAGGGTATAGCATTATTTTTGAATAATATTAGATAATTACAATAGCGGAGCAGCTTCATTCAATGAGCGTGCCAAGAGAACCAGACAAGGTAAAATTATTTTCAAGCCTCTTTTCCACAGAAAAAGATCTGATAGACAGGGTCCTGGATGAACTTGCGGAGCTTTTCGGCCCCCCGGATGTCATTACTCCATGGCTTATGTTTGACCGTACCCGATACTATGAAAAAGAAATGGGCTGGCCTTTGCATCGCCGTTTCATAACCTTCAGGGAGTTAATACCCCCTGAAGACCTGGTGGATAAAAAACTGATTACAAACACGATCGAGGCAAAGTATATAGACATCGATAAACGCAGGATAAACATAGATCCCGGCTACATCTGCCTTGAACGTCTGGTGCTCGCAACTGGAAAGAACTATACTCACAGGATATATTTGTCTCATGGTATCTATGCTGACCTCACACTGGTATTCAACAAGGGCACATTCAAACCCCTGGAATGGTCATACAGGGATTATTCAGATATGGAATCTATCGCATTTTTCAATAATGAAAGAGAGAAATATAAAAACCAGCTCAGAGGGATAGAGGTATAACCATGTTAAAAAGTATGACAGCCTATGGACGAAGCGATTTTCAACTGGGTAAAAATCTTCTTACTGCGGAAATAAAGGCACTCAATAACCGTTACAGAGATATCATACTGCGCCTGCCGGCCTCACTGCAGGAATACGAGGAATTTACCAGGGGAGAGATATCCGGCAGAGTGAAAAGGGGCAGGATCGAGGTTTCCATACAGATGACATGCAGTGAGGACACAATTTACGGCCTTGAACTTAACAGGCCATTACTTGAAGCCTATAAGAGAATATACAATGAGATGAATGAGGAGTTCGGAACAATTGAAAAAATCAAACCAGACTTTTTTCTCCAGCTCAGAGATGCATTAATACTTAAAACCGAGGAGCCAGAACCGGAAGAAACAAAAACAGCCATAACAAGATTACTCGGACAGGCCCTTGATTCCCTGGATGCCATGAAAATACAGGAGGGAAGCGTCCTGGCCGGGGATCTTGAAAAAAGGCTCTCCCTAATCAAGGGTTATTTTGACATGATAGAAGAAAGGGCGCCATTTGTAGTCACGGAATACAAAGAAAAATTGAAAAACCGGATTGCTGCCATTTCGGAAGGCATTGAGATTGATGAAGCAAGGCTTGCCCAGGAAGTTGCCCTGTTTGCAGGAAGATGTGATATTACAGAAGAGATAGTAAGGGCAAAAAGCCATCTGGATCAGTTTCATAAATATATGGAGACGGATGATTCAATTGGCAGGAGACTGGATTTCCTGATACAGGAATTAAATCGTGAAATCAACACCATAAGTTCAAAAGCCTCTGATTCTTTCATTTCAGTCAATGCGGTTGAGGTCAAGGCTGAACTGGAAAAAATCAGAGAACAGATACAGAATATAGAATAAAGGGGGTAAATAATGACGCAGAAACTGGTCAATGTCGGATTCGGAAATTCTGTTGTTTCCAGAAGGGTCGTGGCCATTATATCACCAAACGCAGCACCCATAAAAAGATTACGGGATGAGGCTAAGGAAGACAGAAGACTAATTGATGCAACACAGGGGAGAAAAACAAGGTCCGTAATAATTACCGACAGCAATCATGTTATCCTGTCTGCAATACAGTCAGAGACCATTGCCCAGAGATTCAGCCCTGATCTTGTCCTGAGCAGGGATGAAATGGAATCTGAAGAGGAAATATGAAGGGCAGGCTATTTGTCATCTCAGGCCCTTCAGGCGCCGGCAAATCTACCCTGATCAGGGGCGTGAGAGAAAGGATCAGAGACATAAGCTACTCTGTCTCTCATACAACAAGGAGTCCCCGGACAGGCGAACAAAACGGTGTGGATTACTTTTTCGTTGAAAAAACCGCCTTCAGGGAGATGATAAATAATGATGCCTTTGTAGAGTGGGCATTAGTTTATGATGATTATTACGGGACATCCTATGGCACACTTGAAACAGAACTAAATGCAGGTCACGATATTATCCTTGATATTGACGTGCAGGGTGCAAAAAATATTAATAAAAAAATAAATGACTGCCTGTTTATATTCATACTGCCCCCTTCCAGGGAAATCCTTGAGCAGCGTTTAAGGGCAAGGGCAACCGATAAGGCCGATGCAATAGAAAAGAGGATTACCCTTGCTTCAGAGGAGCTTGCAAACTGCAGGTGGTATGATTACCTGATTATTAATGATGACCTTGAAAAGGCCGTAAAGGCTCTTGAATCTATTATCCTGGCAGACAGGTGTTCAGCTGACAGGATCATGTCAGAGGTAGAAACGAGAATATTAACTTGAGCGCCTGATACAGATAATGAAAAAAATCCAGTTTATCCCCGGAATTCACAGTGTCAGAGAGGCTGTTTTGAATGAAAGAAACCGCATCGTTGAGATATGGGTCGATCATAATAAAATTACTTCAAGAATCAGAGAAATAACCGGGCTGGCCGGGAGGCATAATATCCCGGTATTTGAAAAAGAGAGTTCCACACTGGATACGGTTCTCCCCGGGACCAATCATCAGGGGATAGCCGCTCTCATCGAGGGTTTTAACTATACAGAGTTAACAGACCTGATCAATTCATCCATCAGTTTAAAAGGAAATAGAGTGTTCCTTGCTATTGATCACATCACGGACGAAGGCAATCTCGGCGCAATCCTGAGAACAGCCGCTTTTTTCGGTGTAAACGGGGTCATCATACCAAAGGACCGTTCAGCAAGGGTGTCAGTGGCAGTAATGAAACGCTCTTCAGGAGGGCATGCCCATGTGCCTGTATCTCTTGTAGTTAACCTCGGAAGGGCTATTGAGACGCTGGATGAGTCGGGTTTCTGGATCATTGGCACATCGGGAGATGGAAAGGAAGCCATTTATGATTTTGCATTTTCGGGTGATATCCTTCTTATACTGGGGAATGAAGAAAAGGGGATCAGCCCGTCGATCCTTAAACGCTGCCACAAGACACTTAAAATACCATCCGGCGGAAAGATTAATGCATTGAATGTTTCTGTGGCAGCAGGCGTGGTCATTTCAGAGTTAATGAGGCAGAGACATGGTAAGGGATAATATAAAAAACTGGTTTTTTATTACTGTTCTTTTTTTATCGGGAGCATGTGTGAACATACCTGATAATGTTACGCCTGTGACCGGCTTTATACCCGATAAATATCTCGGCACATGGTACGAAATCGCCAGACTTGATCACTCCTTTGAACGAGGGCTTGAAAAGGTAACGGCCGATTACAGCTACAGGGATGATGGCGGCATAAAGGTAATAAACAGGGGTTTTGATCCGGTAAAAAGCAGATGGAAAGAGGCTGAAGGCAAGGCATATTTTGTAAAGACCCCTGATATCGGCAGGCTTAAGGTCTCGTTTTTTGGCCCCTTTTACGGGGCCTATAATATTATTGGACTTGATCAGAAAGAATATTCCTGGGCAGTGGTATGCGGGCCGGACAGATCGTATCTCTGGATACTTGCAAGAACACCGCAGCCTGATAAATCCATAATTGATGAGCTTGTTATGAAGATAAAAGGCTACGGGTTTAAGACTGATCAACTTATTTTCGTAAAACACTGGTAATCAGTTTTAGATTACTGATTACTGTTAAGCCTGCTCTCCCACTCAAACTCCGGTGTGGTAACGGCATGTTCTATTCTCTGGAGCCGCCTTTCAAGATTGCTGTAACGCCTCTTTATACGGTCGGTTGCCATCTCCTTTGACCTTAGATAGCTTTCATAAAACTCATGCTCATCCATGCTGACAAGCGGGACAACAGGTTCAGGCTTTAGTAAAAATCCCAGGGCAAAATATATTATTCCTGTCGGCCAGAAGCCGGTAAAGACAAAGAGCACTATGGTGAAAAACCTCACCCAGAAGACCGATAGATCAAAATGTTCGGCTATACCGCGGCATACCCCAAGTATTGCGCCATTACGTGAACGGTATAACCTTCCATTCAGCACACCCTCAAAACGATCCCTTGAAAAATGCTCTTTCATAAATCCAGCCCCACTGTCCCTATGATATCTGTATCTGTCATAACCTCTCATCTGTTATTTTCCTTTCTTGCCCTTTCCCTGTCCAATAGAATTGTCTCAAGGGATTCAACTCTTTCTTCCATTTTTGAAAGCCCCTGGTATATCTCCTGAATCATCCTTGCCTCATCAGTATAACCCTTCTGAACTGTTTTTGATGCCCCACCCTTGAGTAATTTGACAAAAATCACTATGATACTGAATATAAAAGTAAAAAATATCAGGACGGTTCCCAGAACAATAATTAACTCAACAATGCCCGCCATTACCAGATCCCCTTCTGATCATTATAATTTTTATTTACAGTGACGTAAATTTTCTGTCTCTTTCATGCTCTAAAACTATTGTTTCGAGGTTTGACATGCGTTCTTCAAGCTTATTCAGCCTGCGTTCATAACTGTCAAGTGCTTCATCAGAGATATTTCTCTCCTTTGACTTCATCCATCTTTTAATGATATCAGCGGTTATCCCCAAAGCCACAATTACGATTACAAACCCGAATATACTGTTAAAGAACGGCACCTCTTTATCTCCTTTTCTTTTCCCGTGATAACAATAACATTAAAAAGACAATATACCTGAAATAAGTTTTGTGCAATAAAGACATAATCATCACCTTAAAAACAGTCTACGCTTCCTTCTGGGTCTTTGAATTCTTAAGGGCATTCAATTCCTTTTCGATCTCATCATCCAGGCCAAGATCTTCAAATTCTGCTTCAAGGGGCCCATGCTTCCCGTAGTTTACCAGATCTGCCTCTGCCTCTATGCGTTCGATCCGGTTTTCAAGGTCATCAAAGCGATAAATGGCATCTGTACTGTCTATACGTCTTATCTCTTCCTGTGCCTTTCTCTTTCTGCTTGCATGTATATGCCTCTGGACCAGCATTCTCTGTTTTTCCCTGGCCCCTGCAAGCTTATCTTCAAGCTGACGTATATCATTCTGATATTCATCTATAAGTGCCTCATGCTCCTTTAATTCTGTCTCAAGGGCTGCAACCCTTTCGGTATACTTCTTTTTCTGAATGAGTGCCTCGCGGGCAAGATCATCTCTTCCTTTATTAACCGCCAGAGGAGCCTTTTCTGCCCAGTAATCTACACGGCCCTTTACTTCAACTATATTCCGTTCAAGTTTTTTACTGCCTGCCATAACGCCCGCACATGACGCCTTGAGTTCAACCAGCGTGTCTTCCATCTCGCGTATCATCAGTTTTATCAGCTTTTCAGGATCCTCGGCCTTATCAAGCATCGCATTAATATTAGAGCTTATGATATCCCTGAATCTAGTAAATATTCCCATTTTAATCCTCCTCAGATTATTGTTTTGACTTTTGTAAAAGCATGATCCGTGCCAGATCAATAAAATTATGAATATTGTCGAGATATCAATAAATTACGGACTTGACACCAGATCCGGCCAGTGGTAGTATTCCCCACTTATTTGTAATAGGAACCAATAAATAGCTTTTTTAACCTATTGCCGGAAGTGATGATTTCAAAAAAAAACAGACTGAAAGGACCCTTAAAATGGTACTTGCCAAACAGAGGATGGCTGAAAAAAATCCCGTGAAAACGAATGAGGCGCTTGGTCAATCTGAAAAGTTTCTTGAATTCCAGGATCTGCTTGCCAGAGTGGCCCCTATCAACCGACCTGTCCTGTTACTTGGAGAAAGAGGCACAGGAAAGGAACTTGCCGCTTCCAGATTGCACTATCTTTCAAAAAGGTGGCAGGGGCCATTTATTGCACTTAACTGCTCAGCCCTTAATCCTACACTTATAGAGTCCGAGCTGTTCGGTTATGAAAAGGGGGCCTTTACTGGCGCCAATCAGCGTAGGACAGGCAGGTTTGAGGCAGCAGATGGAGGCACACTGTTCCTTGATGAGATCGGGACAATCCCCATGGAAGTACAGGAGAAAATACTCAGGGTTGTGGAATACGGGACATTTGAAAGGGTCGGAGACTCAACAGTCATTGAAGTAGATGTAAGGATAATAGCCGCCACAAATGCCGACCTGATAAACATGGTATCAAGGGGTAAGTTTAAAAGGGATCTTTTAGACAGGCTGTCATTTGAGGTGCTTTTCCTGCCCCCTTTGAGGGAGAGGAAGGAAGACATTATGTTTCTTGCCAATCATTTTGCTTCCCGGATGGCCTTTGAACTGGGCAGACAGGATATACCCAGATTCAGCCATGAGGCTAAAAATGCACTTGAAAACTATGCCTGGCCCGGGAATGTCAGGGAATTAAAAAACATGGTTGAAAGGGCTGTATACAGATCCGAATCAATAATAATATCAGATATCAACTTTGACCCCTTTTCTTCACCCTATAATCTTGAACAAAGTAATATCAAAGAAGAGATAAATGAACCGGTCAGGAGATCGTCCGTTTTTGATGACTTTTCAGATAAAACCCTCCCTGACGCAATAAATGAACTCCAGATTCGCCTGATAAACAATGCCCTCAAATCAACTAAGCATAATCAGAAGATCGCAGCAAAAAAACTGGGCATCACATATCATCAATTCAGAGGGCTTTACCGGAAACTTAACCGGAACATAGAATGATTTCAATATTGCCCGCGGCCTCTCCAGTAATCTGATACGGTTGCACTCACCCAGATCCTGTTCTCTGTCCAGTAACCGGGCTGGTCAACTATCTCTATCCAGGCGCCTTCCACCAATACGCCATTATAATCATAATGGGCAGGGTTCCACGCCCTTTTATATGTAGGGGAAACCCATTGTTTTCTTATTTCCCAGTGTCCGCCCTGTTGCCTGTATTCCTGGGGAGGTGGTGGTGGAACATAGCAGGGCTCAGTCTCCCTGTATGAATTTTCCCTGGCGTGGTTGATTAAAGCAGTAACCAGTATTGCTGCACCCACACCAATAGCAACACCCTTTAACCGGTCATGACCACGATGATGATACCTCCCAGCTGATGCAGAACCTGCGGTTAATGCAAGTGTAAGGAGAGATACAACAGTTAATATAAATACAGATCTTGTTTTCATATTATTTACCTCCTGCGGTGTTGTTTACATATACCGACACCACAGGAGATTAAAAACTCAAAAAGAGATAAAAATATTAAACAGGAGATTACCTTCCCCATCCATCCCCAAGTTCTGCACTCCCAAAAACCTCACCTTCTATCTCATGCCGGTTGACCGTCGCTTTCGGATTTTCCAGTATCTCTTCGAGCAACAGCCCGTGAAGGTCTGTTCCCATTGGGTTATATTATGAAATTACACTTTCATTAATAACAATATCGGCTTCAGGGCAAACAGCGTGGAGCAGTTCATTGAGTTTTTCAACACTTGGGACAGATCTGCCTTGTTCATACCTGGCGTATGAATTTCGTGATTTTGTACCTAACCTGTTAGAAACCTGGGAAAGCGAAAGTCCACTTATCTCGCGCTTTCGCTGTAACAACAAAGTTATCAGATGTTTTGGTTCAGTAGACCCTACTTCAAAATTATCTTTTTCTGTTTTATATAGTTCAATATTAAAACCCTCTTTATTAATCATTGTTTTAAGCATATCTACTACCATCTCATATGCTTCCTTTTTAGTTCTGCCCTGCGTCATTAAATCGAGTATTGGTATTTCAGCTAACCAATACTTACCATCTTTAAATACTCTTCCTGAAAATCTCATTGTTTCACTCCACTTTTTGCTTTACGTAAAATTGAATGAGCCAATTTATCATTTATATCATTATGCCTTGGAATAGGCTCCTGCCTGTTACCATCAGTCCAGACATCATGGTTACCACCATGCCGGAGGAACCACCAACCAAGCTTTTTCAGCTCATTCTCAAGTTTTTTCCTTTTCATATTTACAACTGTACACCAATTAGTGTCCATATTCAAGAGAGCATTTACAAATCTTAAAAGCTAAGAGGGCAGCCCTTCATTTAGACAGTAAGAGTAAGGGTCAAATCCGTTTAGCTCTTCTTTATTTTTCTATTACACTTACTTTTTATTTACATGAGCTATTCGGAGATTTTGACCATTTTTATGTTTATGATGTCCACTATTAATATTTTGATATCTGATTTTTACTATACCACCCCATAAACAACAAGGCAGTTAAAGTCAACAACCTTCAACCGCCTTGGTATTACTGCTTCCCAGAAGTTATTTGAAATTTCACGGTCGTACTCCACTCGTCCCCTACTCCAACTCATGTCAATGACTGACCAAGCTCTTCTCCACGAACCGGACAATTGACATAACACGACTTGTGAATGTTTCCTTCTTCACTCACCTGTTGGATCGTTGCCTTGTCGGATGCTCCTGACCCCGTTGTTTTTTTCAATTTCGTACTTTTTAGTGGCAAAAAATGCCGAGATAAAACCTAATCCTATAAACACTATTGGGATAAGTACCGCAAACCCTTCTAATCCTTCGTGGTGATAATCTATGCTGCCAATTCCTATTCCTATTCCGCTTACCGCAATAACAATACCTATTTTTAACAGGGTATATGGATTTCTTTTAGATTTCAGGAGTTCCACCATCTGTTCATAGCTCAAACCTTTTTCAATCATCATTTGTTTTTCTTTTGACCTGAAATATATCCAGGTAATAAAGACAGCGCCGGCAACAATAAACAATATAATCGGTATGAAAAGTGCGATTTTTTCCATTTTATTTCTCCTTGTGTTATTTTAAACTTTTGACTAAATATTTCTTCCAGAGGTTACAAATTTTTTACTTTTTTTAAAAAATAAAGATAAATTTATTTGTTCCTTTCTTAAGACTAAAACCGAAGTTAAAAAGGTTACATGAATTTTAAAAAATTTTGTAACCTTTTATATAAATCCCAGTCAAAACATAGATGAAAAAATTATCCGACATAGAAATAATTGACGCTGTTCTAAAAGGCAATCAAGCTGATTTTGCTTTATTGGTAGACAGATATAAAGATAAGGCTTTTTCACTTTTAAAAAGACTCCTGAAAAATGAAATGGACGCAGAGGAAGCTCTTCAGGATAGTTTTTTAAAAGCATTTAATGGGTTGAGCAGTTTTAGAAAAGATTCGATATTTTCAACCTGGTTTTACAGAATTACCTACAATACCGGTTTGACCATGGTTGCGAGTAAAAATAGAAAAATCGAACAGGAAATGTCATTTATTGACGAACATTTTGACCTGGGCGATTATGACAACGAAATATATTCTCAAACCCCAAATGCCAGCGAATATATATTGAAAATGGTTGATAAACTGCCGATTAGAAATGCATTGGTTATAATTTTATTTTATATTGACGAAATGTCATTGAACGAGATTAGCCAGGTCATGGATATATCTTTAGTAAACGCCAAGGTGCTTTTACATAGATCCAGAAACTCTTTACGTGATCTTTTGCTCAAGCACAATTACCAGGAGGTAATATGATAACCGATGAATTATTAAATAAATTCATAGACAATGAACTTTCGGAAGTTGAACTTAAAGAACTTACCGAAATACTTAAAAATGATATTGATGTTCAATTGAGATTGAAAGCCCTTCATCTAACCGAAGAAATATTGAGAAGGATTGAAATATCCCCGGCGCCTGAGAATTTTACAAATAAATTCATGAGTAAAATCTCTTTTTCAACTTCGGCAGTAAAGGATAAGATAAGCTATTTCTATATAGGGATGATTTCTCTCTTTGCTTCAGCAATTGCAGGAACGCTGGGTTATTCTATTTACCAGATTGAATCCAGCACTTCTAATCTTATAGGTAACAATCAATATATCCAGAAAACTATGGAAATATTCTCCGGAGGATTGGGAAATATTAATTCACTCTTAGGGAACGATAATATTATTCAAGTCGGAACCGGTTTAATATTTGTTCTTTTAGTGAGTGGATATTTCATATTAGAAAATCATAAAAACTTTAAAAAGAAACTTAACAGGTTTTGTGACTAGAAAATTGGAGTATTGTAATAAAGGGTAAAGTGGTTAAATCTCCGAATAGCTCAACTAAAACCTTCTTCACATGTCGTTTATCTTGAAACCCGTGAAAACTCAAAAAGAGGCAAAGATATTAAAGAGAAGGTTCCCGCCCCTGTATTCGGGGCCGCCGATTGTGATGCTGCTGTTGTTACGGAGTTTTATGACTGTCTGGAAAATCCGACTGTTATTTTTTAATATTTCAATCTCGAGAACAACCCTGTCGCCTTCCGTGCCTTTTTCAGAGATATTCATAATTCTTTGTTCCGGAAGAGTAACAACTCCTTTATTATTCGATGTCAGGCTCAGGCTCTTTTCACCAAGGAACGCATAGGAAGAATACCTGAACACAGATTGCAGCTCACGTACAAGCCCCTGTAATCCGGGGTCCACAGAGTCACCCTTTCCGGAGGCCAGTATTGTTTTTACAGTAATGTTGATATTGGGACCCGGCCATGCCGGGGCAGGGGCAGACAGCAACACTGCCAGGATTAATAATGAAATTGCCTGTCTGCATGAAATTTTATATCCGAAATTTTCTCTAACCATTTTCATTAAACCATAAAATTGTTTGCCGTGTTTCAGATGTTTCCAGAATCATAACAGAAGAGCCTGATCCGGAAAGTGATGATACTATAGCAGTCGGACCAATTTGAGCGGGGCTTTTTAAAAAGGTGAAAAACATCAATATAACTGATACTGCCAGACCTGCCGGTACAAGCATCCTTTTTGATAAAACAGCTTTCTTCCAGCTGGTTGACCCTGCACGTTTTCCCCTTATGGCCTCAATAACCCTGTTCTCAAATCCTCTGCTTTGTGCATCTGCTCGGTTATTAATTAAGAAATTTATACCATTATCGATTTTAATATAGTCGTTGAGCCTTGTTCTGCATGATTTACAGTCGGAAATATGTGTCTCAACTCTTTTAAGCTCATTCCCATCAAGCTCATTATCAAGATACCGGCTGACCAATTCCGTATCACATATTATTTCACTGTTAGTCATTACTTTCAATACCTTTGAGATATTCTTTTAATTTTTCACGTGCATAAAATATTCTGGAACTTACAGTCCCTTTATTGATCCCCATCAGATCTCCTATTTCCTCATAGGACAGACCTTCAACTTCCTTTAATGTAAGAACAGCCCTGAATTTTTCGGGCAATTTGTCCAGACCCTGTTTAAGAATCCCTGCAACCTGTCTGTTACTAAGGGCATTCTCCGGGCCTTCTTCATCTGATTTTATATCAAGACTGCTGCCATCCTCCTGATCAAGAGACTGATGTTGCCACCTGAAACGTCTTTTCCATTTCCTTACCCAATTGAGGCTCTCATTAATGGTTATCCTCCTGAGCCAGGTATAAAGGGTTGATTCACCCTTGAATTTATCCATTCCCGTAAATGCCTTTAGAAAAACATCCTGAATGATATCAGCACTTTCCTCAGCATCAAGGGTTATGCCATAGGCAACATTTTTTAATTTTACCTGATATTTCACAACAAGCTGCCTGTACGCCTTTTCATCTCCATTTTTAAGGCCAATTACCAGACTGCTTTCATCAATATCGGCACTATTTGTTTTATTAGACACCGTTTATTCAAAATAATTCAAATTTATAGTTATGACCGGTAATCAGCGTTTATGGATACATATTCATGTGTAAGGTCACAGGTCTTAATCCAGTCATCATATTTACCCATATTAAGTTTAATAGTAACTGAAAATTCCGGGTTTTTCATTATACCGGCAGCATATTTTTCTTTCTCATTGCCCAGACCTAACCCGCCTTGAACTATTTTTACATCATTAATAAGGATATCGACCCTGTTCTCCTCCATGTCTATCCCGGATCTTCCGAGTGCGCCCATTATTCTGCCCCAGTTAGGGTCCTGGCCATAAAAGGCTGTTTTTACCAGGCTTGAATTGGCAACAGTCCTTGCAGCGGTCCGGGCATCCGAGGGAGTAGCGGCACCCTTGATAGAAATATGAATAACCTTGGTAGCACCCTCCCCGTCTTTGACTATCATAGTTGCAAGATCATACATTATACCTTCTAACCCTGCCAGAAACTCCCTGTAGGCTTCTTCATCGGGTTCAACATTACCAGCCGTTCCATTGGCCATAATAAAGACCGTATCATTTGTACTTGTATCGCCGTCAACGGTTATCCTGTTATAAGACTTTTCAACTGCATGCAGAAGGGCCTTTTTAAGCAGGGCACCGCTTATATTTATATCGGTAAGAATAAAGCAGAGCATAGTAGCCATATTAGGCATTATCATTCCGGCGCCCTTTGCTATACCGGTAATTTTGTATCTCACGTCATTAACCTTACCACTGAATGTTCGGATTTTAGGAAATGAATCAGTAGTCATTATGGCCTTTGCCACATCATCAAGACCTTCAGGGCTGAGGTTTTTTACAAGTCCGGGGATAGCTTTTTCTATCTTTTTTATATCAAGCTGAGCCCCTATTACCCCTGTAGAGGCAACGAGCACATCATCACTGGATATCCCCAGATTTTCAGCAACCATTCTTGCGGTTTCCCTGGCATTATTCATACCCTGTTCACCTGTGCAGGCATTGGCATTACCTGCATTGACTATTATAGCCCTTGCCCTGCCGTTTTTTATGTTTTCTTTACTGAGGATGACTGGCGCTGCCTTAACCTTGTTGGTGGTAAACACAGCGGCAGCTACTGCATAATTTTCAGAATAAATCAGTGCTATATCCGGCGCATCATTTTTTTTGAGCCCACAGGCGCTGGATGCGGCTTTAAACCCATTTATTGCGATATTAGTTTCCATAAATAGTTAACCTGATTATAGTTGTTGAATCTTATTTGATTTAATATATCTTTAACCCTTTAACCCGCAACATTTTTTATATTTTTTACCGCTGCCGCATGGACAGGGATCGTTTCTTCCAACCTTTGCAGCTGCTCTTTTTACAGGCTCATGTCTTACTCCCGCATCACCATGGCTTAATTGCATTGTCCTTGTTTTCTGTTTTGGCATCTCCTCAGGCTTTTTTCGCATCAGTTGTATTCTTGAAAAGGTCATGAGTGCTTCTTCGTTTATCCGTTCGTCAAGTCCATGGAAAAGTTCAAAACCCTCTTTTTGATATTCCTTTAAGGGATCCTGTTGAGCATATCCTCTCAGACCAATACCTTCCTTAAGATGATCCATGTCCTGAAGATGCCTGAGCCATTGGTTATCAATTATCTGTAACATTATTATCTTCTGGATAGAGTTCAGCTCGGACTTTTCTATCCCTTTCATTCTTGCTTCATTAGCTTCCCTGATCTGTATTTTCAGCAGTTCCGCCAGGGTATCCGGCTTAAGTGCGTCGAACTTTTCCTTACCCATATCATCATGAGTTATTCTGGGTCTCATTCCGAATATTTTTATAACGCTTTCCATTAAGCCCTGCATATCCCAGTCTTCCGGATATAATTTGGGATCGGTATAGGTTTCGATGAGGCTATCAATCTTATCTCCTGTCCAGTCGTTGATAATTTCCTCGATTCCCTCACCCTTAAGGATACTGCGTCTTAATGAATAAATAATCTCCCTGTGTTTATTCATTACATCATCATACTCAAGAAGATGCTTTCTAATATCAAAATTATGGGCCTCGACCTTTTTCTGTGCATTTTCTATTGCCCTTGAAATAAGGTTCGCCTCAATTGGTTCACCCTCTTCCATGCCCAGCCGCTCCATAATTGCTGAGATTCGTTCAGATCCGAATATTCTTAACAGGTCATCCTCAAGGGAGAGATAAAATCGTGATGACCCGGGGTCTCCCTGGCGGCCTGATCTACCCCTCAGCTGGTTATCAATTCGCCGGCTTTCATGTCTTTCTGTGCCAAGGATATGAAGCCCTCCGAGTTCTTTAACCCCATCGCCAAGGACTATATCCGTACCGCGGCCTGCCATGTTGGTTGATATTGTGACAGTCTTTATCTGCCCGGCTTTGGCGATAATTTCTGCTTCTTTCTGATGATGTTTGGCATTGAGCACTTCGTGGGGGATGCCTGTTCTCTTTAACATTTTGGAAAGAATCTCGGACTTTTCAATCGAGATTGTACCAACCAGAACCGGCTGACCCTTTTCATACAGTTCCTTGATCTCACGTACAACTGCGTTATATTTTTCTCTTTCAGTCTTGTAGATGACATCAGCATAATCCTTTCGGATCATTTTCTTGTTTGTCGGGATTACGATAACCTCAAGCTTATATATATTATGAAATTCTCCTGCCTCTGTATCTGCCGTACCTGTCATACCGGCAAGTTTTTCATACATCCTGAAAAAATTCTGGAAAGTGATTGTCGCAAGGGTCTGATTTTCTTCAGCGACTTTAACACCCTCTTTGGCCTCTACAGCCTGATGAAGACCGTCGCTCCATCTTCTTCCAGGCATCATACGGCCTGTAAACTCATCTACAATAACTACCTCATCGTCTTTAATTACATATTGAACGTCCTTTTCAAAAAGCCAGTATGCCTTTATGAGTTGCTGTGTCACATGCAAGAGCTCAGATGTGCGCATGTAATTTGCTTCAAGTTCTCTGAGTTTTTCCGCCTTTTCCATATCATTCAGGTCTTTATTTTCCCTGATATTGTATCCTTCTTCATCAATATCCGGTAGAGAGAAATCCCCTTCCCCGCTTTCCGAAAGATACTTGATCCCCTTTTCAGTCAGTTCTACCGAGTTGTTACGTTCATCAATGATGCAATACAGCTCCTGATCAAGCTGGTGAATAAGCCTCTGGCTACGCATCATGCTCTCTTCATTATCAATCCGTTTGGTCAGGGAATGATTTTTTGCCAGAAGGTCAAGATAACCCGGATTTTTAGGATCGCCTCTTTTTATCCTGAGAAGCAGCTGGATAGTTTCATCATCGACCTCAGGGTTCTTAAGCCTTTCTTTTGCGTCATTCAGAAGTGCTCTTATCACTGTGCTCTGTTTCTTTTTCAGATTGATAACAAGAGGTTTTGCCTCCATATATATCTTGTTTTCACTATGCTCAACAGGGCCGCTGATAATTAAAGGAGTTCTTGATTCGTCGATCAGAATGCTGTCAACCTCATCGACTATAGCAAAATAATAATCACGTTGTACCAACTCCTCGAGGCTAAACTTCATATTGTCCCTGAGGTAATCAAACCCGAATTCATTGTTTGTTCCGTATGTGATATCACAACCATATGCCTCTCTTCGCTCCTTATCGGTCATACCATGCACTATCACACCAACAGACATCCCCAGAGAATTATAAATACCCCCCATCCATTGGGCATCACGTTTTGCAAGATAATCATTCACAGTAACGAGATGGACACCCCTTCCGGTAAGGGCATTCAGGTATAAAGGCAGGGTAGCGGCCAGTGTTTTCCCTTCACCGGTTTTCATTTCAGAAATCTTGCCTTCATGGAGAACAATACCTCCGATCAGCTGAACGTCATAGTGACGCAAACCAATGACCCTTACAGATGCCTCCCTCACTGCGGCAAAGGCTTCAGGTAATATTTCATCCAGGGTTTCTCCCTTAAAAAGTCTTTCTTTGAGTTCTCCGGTTTTTGATTTCAGCTGTTCATCTGTCAGTTTTTTAAATCCCGTCTCAAGTGTATTTATTTTATCGACAATGGGCTGCATCCTTTTCAATTCCCGATCATTTTTGCTGCCGAAGATTTTTTTTACTATGTTGATAATCATTTTTTCTTATTTACTCCAGGTTCAGATGATATTTATATATAACAGTATGCCTTCATTTTTCTCATATTTCCTTTATTATCACAATAAAGTAAAACAATAAATCCTTTCTATGTAGCTTTAAGAGATAAACTATAAATATCATTTTCCGGACAGCAGAATCAGGATTGCATAATCCTGCGATTCAGAAAATGAAATAACAGTATGACTAGATGTATTAGTTTAGGATATAGCGGGTAGGGTTAACAGGGACTCCCTCTACATGGATTTCATAGTGGAGGTGGGGGCCCGTTGATCTCCCTGTGTTTCCGATCAGGCCTATGATTTCACCGCGTTTTATTGCCTGGCCTTTTTTTGCAATAATCTCTGAAAGATGGGCATAGATTGTTTTCATCCCATATCCGTGATTAACAGTGAGCAGATTTCCAAAACCGTGTGTCTTTCCGGCAGAAGAAACAACGCCGTCAGCAGGGGCAATTATTGGCGTCCCGGTCTTTGCGGCAATATCAATACCATTATGAAATTCCTTTACACCTGTAAATGGTGATGTGCGGTATCCAAAGTTTGAACTGACCCATCCATTGGCAGCCCATATTGAAGGGGTACAGGCAAACATGGATTTCTGATTTTCGAGAAAATCATAGAGGTCGCTTTTCTCCTGGGTCTGAACTGAAATTTCTGTATCCAGGTTATCCAGGGATTGATGCATTAGGCGGACAAGTTTCTGGTGAGCCTTTTCAACAGAATACTCAGCATCTGCCAGGCTGGGGTCAGATCCTCCTATACCAAGAAAAGGGGTATTTTCATCACCAGGTTCCAGGTTAACCATAACCTTCAGCTTGTTATCAAACCTTTTAAGTTCCACCATCTTACTGTTGATTTTATCTATTTTATTTGCAAAAGCTGCAAGCTGGGCTTTCTGCTGGCGGTTTTCCTTCAGGAGTTGGGCATTTTGGGGGACCTGTGATTTTATCTCATAATAATCAGTTAATACCCACCCCAATAAAACAGAGGCCGAGAAGATAAAAACAAGGAGGAAGTGACAAAGCATCTTCGGTATCTTGATCTGTTTTACCGCATTAACGCCATCCGGAAGTATTACTATTGTTACCTTTTTGAAAGCCACAATACTTTTTTCCTGTTTTAAAACTTTATTGATTTAGTACACTCAACGAAGATACAACTTATGAGCAATACCATAAAGAGTCTGCTAACTAACACAATGCCTGAATGTTTGTCAACCTTTATATTTTCACATCAGACCCAGGAAGATATGACAGCAATTCTTTTATCTTTATGGCCATTGTTCTCGTTATTCCTTTAACCTTTAAAAGTTCATCTTCAGTTGCCTCTCTTATTGCCTCAAGGCTGCCGAATTTCTTTAAAAGCAGCCTTTTTTTTAACGGCCCTATACCGGGTATCTGGTCAAGGGCTGATTTTATCGTCTCCTTCTTTCTCAGTTTACGATGATAGGTTACTGCCCTTCTGTGAACTTCATCCCTTATTGCCATGATCAGAAGAAGCACAGGGTGCTCACTGTTAAGCCGCAGCGGATTTTTCCGACCTTGGAGATATATTTTATCACCTTTTGCCCCCTGCTCCCTTTCCTTTGCTAAAGCAACAAGGGCGGGACGTTCCGTTTCTTTCGGCAGTTCTTCAATAACACGGCTGACTGCCATCAAATGCCCCTTACCGCCGTCAATAATAAAGAGGTCAGGAAAATCTCCACCGGAAAGGCGTCTTGTGATCATTTCCGACATCATCTCATAATCATCTATACCTTTCACATCCTTGATTCTGTAATTTCTATATCCTGCCTTATGAGGCTTGCCATTAATATATGCAACTATTGTACCAACCGCCTGGTCTCCATGAAGATTAGATATGTCCATTGCTTCAATCCTGTGAGGGGCTTTTTTGAGATTCAGTGAGGTTTTCATCATTTCCAGGATTTGGCCGGATGTCCTGATTTCCGTTCTATTCAGGATACTTTCAGCATTTTTAACGGCAAGATTTACCATACCGGCCCTCTTTCCACGGACAGGATGATGTATGGTAATTTTTTTTTTGGCAAGATAAGATAACCAGTCAGAAATCGGCTCAAATTCATCTATAGGATGTGAAATCAGTATACTTTTTGGCACATACCTGTCACCATGATAATACTGTTTTAAAAAAGCCTCTATTATCTCTCCTGGCGTAACCCCATGGTTTTCAAACCGGAAATCCCTGTTTCCAGTAATAATCCCCTTTCTGGAAAAGAAAATAACTACTTGATATATTTCGTTTTTTTGAGCAAGACCTATTATATCCTGATCTTCCCCCTTTATTGAGGATACATTCTGGGTTTCAGTAGTTTTGAGAACTGCCCTGATCTGGTCCCTCACCCTGGCGGCATCCTCATATTTTTCCTCCCCTGCATACCTTTTCATATCCTTTTCAAGCTGTTTTATTAACTCTCTGCTCCTGCCCTCAAGAAACAGCCTGACATTGCTTACAATCGCACTGTAGTCATCAGGAGGAACAACATTTGTACAGGGTCCAAGGCATCTGCCCAACTGATAATTGAGACAGGGTCTTGTCCTTGCTGCCATAAAGCTTTTTGAGCATTTTCTGAGCCTGAATATCCTGTTAATAAGTCTTGCGGTATTTCTGACAGCTCCGGAAGAGGAATAGGGGCCAAAATATACTGCCCCATCATTTTTTATCTTCCTTACGAATTCCAGCCTGGGATATGGTTCGTCTACCGGTATCTTGAGGTATGGATATTGCTTATCATCGCGAAGAACTATATTATATCTGGGCATATGCTTCTTGATGAGGGAGCTTTCAAGGATAAATGCCTCATTCTCAGTAGAGGTAAGTATGAACTCCAGAAACCTGGCCCTTGAAACCATCATGACTGTCTTTGGGGTCATTTCGTTAGGTGAGTTGAAATATGAGGAGACTCTGTTCTTTAGGTTTTTAGCCTTTCCAACATATATTACCCTTTCATTGCTGTCCCTGAATATGTATACTCCTGGCTCATCAGGAAATTCCTTCTTGAATTCTCCTGATTTTATATCAAACCTATTCTGCCCTGATGAGATCATTTGTTTACCAGTAATATCTGATGTTGATATCTTGAACAATATAAAGATAGGTGATAGATAATACAAGATTCTTGTAAAATGACCATAAAAAACTATAATGACATGCCAATGAAACCATCCTTTTACCCCAGACTTGTTAATAACCCCTTTTCCGATCCGGGGCTCTATATCCCCTTTTTACATGAAAAAAGGGCAATCATGTTTGACCTTGGTGAAATAAATACCCTTACCCCAAGAGACCTCTTAAAGGTATCCCATGTATTTGTCTCCCATGCACATATGGATCATTTCACAGGTTTTGACAAACTCCTGAGGGTCTTTCTGGGGAGGGATAGCGAGATTAATATCTTCGGACCACCCGGTTTCATCAGGCATATAGAGGGAAAAATTAACGGGTATGTCTGGAACCTTGTGGAAGAGTATGAGTATAACTTAGCGCTAAAGGTATCGGAAGTCCATGAAATGAAAATGGTTACAAGAGAATTCCTGTGCAGGGAAGGTTTCAGACCGCGTGAGGCCGTGACCGGGGAGATAACTAACGGGATACTCTATAAAACCCCCGGATACCAGGTTCGGGGAGTACTGCTTGACCACCGGATACCATGCTTGGGCCTTACACTTGAGGAAAACTTTCATGTAAATATTAACAGAGAGGAGTTGAAAAGACTCAATCTCGATACAGGCCCCTGGCTTACCGCCTTTAAAAAGGAGATATATGCAGGAAGCCCAAAAGATAAGGATTTTTTTGTAACAAAAGATGAAAGGGGGAAGTCACCGGGAAAAGTGAGGTTTTCCCTTGGCAGCCTTGCAGAAAAGATCGCCACAATAACCGCCGGCCAGAAGATAACCTATATTACCGATGTGATCGGAAACAATAAAAACATTGATAAGATAATTGATCTTGCTAGGGGTTCCGATCACCTTTTCATTGAGGCGGCCTTTTTAGAACAGGATAGCACAACTGCTAAAGAAAAATACCACCTCACCGCAGCTGAAGCAGGTCGGATAGCAAAGGAGGCCGATGTTAAAAAATATACCCTGTTCCACTTTTCGCCAAGATACAGCCACATGGAAACCGAACTATTAAATGAGGCTATGGAGGCTTACAAAGGCCGGCCATAAATAAAATTCCGCGGTACTGCCCGCATCAAAACAATGGCGTGGCAGGCAGGACGCGGAATTTTCTTTTCCCCTCTGCAATGCAACGCATCTATAAAACCGCTTCAGGGGCTATTTCTTTTTATATACGTTCAAACCTATTTTTATTTCATCCCTGTCCGGAACAGGGATATTCCCTTCTGTTGATGCAATAATAATTGTCTTTCCTGATGCAGACGGTCCAAATTCTTTTTTAATGTCTACTTTAACAGTAAGGATATCACCTTCAAGCTTCATATCTACATTTTTCATTGTTTATCCTCCTTAATTAGCTTTAGGGGTATTTATAACATACTCATATAATATTCTACTGGCATCAATCAAGCCCTAAGCCTTGTTTCCCAACTTTTAATTGATTTAATGGCAAAATCTGATATTTTACAGTAGTTTATAATATTCCCTGTTCAATTCTTCCAGAAAAGGTAACGACTTTATTTTTTTTGGTGATAAGGATTTCTAATCGTTTGGGAGTCTCCCTATGATTTTGCTATATATTCAATATTCTATCTACCGGAATCTTGCCTCATTGAGGGAATTGTCGGTTTTTATAAAGTAATGGTATATGTATGATAACATATGAAAAAAAACCGGTAATGATAAAGCAAGGCCGCCCGCTTTACCTTGAATTTTATATTTGGGGCATGGCTGTCTTTTTTCTATTGTTTGCATTCTTTAGAACCACACATGCAAACGCAGACAGCCATATTGTGAGGGTTGGCATATATGAAAACGCACCCAAGATTTTTACAACCCCATCCGGCAAGCCGGCAGGTATCTTTATTGATATCATCAAACACATTGCACAAAGTGAAGGTTGGACGCTAAAATATATACCCGGAACCTGGGCAGAGGGTTTGAACCGTCTTGAAAAAGGTGAAATCGATCTCATGCCCGATGTAGCTCATACTACGGATCGCGAAAAAATATTCTCCTTCCATGAGGTTCCTGTACTCTCTTCCTGGTTTCAGGTATATGCCCTGAAGGGAAATAATATCCACTCGATACTGGATCTTAACGGTAAGCGCATTCTTGCTCTTGAGCGTTCGGTTCAACAGGAAGCCTTTATCAGGCTAAGTAAAGGCTTTTCCTTGAACATCACTCTCATTTCGGTACCGGAATATAAAAGCATGTTTAAGATGGTATCAAGGGGTGAAGCCGATGCTGCTATAGCAAATCATTTTTATGGGATGATGCATGCAAAAAATTTTGGGCTTGAAGATACTGCCATTCTTTTCGAACCGTCCAACCTCTATTTTGCTGCGCCCCTCACATCTCAAAACCAGTTATTGAACATCATCGACAGACATCTCTCAGCACTTAAAAATGATCCGGATTCAATGTATTATGAATCCTTAAAACATTGGACATCCGAAAATATCCAATTCAAACTGTCGCCATGGGTTAAATTTTTTGGTTTGATCGTGGCCGTTATCCTGCTCCTGAGCATAGCCGGCATCCTTATCCTGAAACATCAGGTCTATGCCCGCACCAAGGCATTACGCTCAAGTGAGAAGGAATACCGGGATCTGGTTATGCTTGCGAACAGTATAATCCTACGTTGGACACGTGACGGGAAAATCACTTTTATGAACGAGTTCGGCCAGCGTTTTTTTGGATTCACTCAAACCGAGATTACCGGCAGGCACGTGGTCGGTACCATTGTCCCTGAAAATGAGAGTTCAGGCAGGAGTCTCGCTTTGCTGATGGATGCTATCCTGAAAGATCCTCAAGCCTTTGAGCGTAACATCAATGAGAACATTCGACGCAATGGCGAAAGGGTCTGGATCGACTGGACAAACAAAGTGGTACTGGATGATCAAAAACAGATAAAGGAGATTCTGAGTATCGGCTCGGACATAACCGCACGCAAGAAGGCTGAAGAGGAGGTGCATAGACTCAATGATGATTTGAGACGCCACTCGGAGGTTCTGGAAAAACGTGTGGCAGAACGTACTGCTGAACTTGCTGCAGCCAGGGATCGCGCCGAATCAGCTGATCGGCTAAAGTCAAGGTTTCTGGCAACCATGTCCCATGAATTACGTACACCGATGAACTCAATTATCGGGTTTACAGGTATTATGCTCCAGGGGCTTGCAGGGCCTTTGAATGAAGAGCAGCACAAGCAGTTGAGCATGGTGCAAAGCAGCGCAAGGCACCTTCTTTCACTGGTAAACGATGTCCTTGATATCTCTAAAATAGAAGCTGATCAGGTTACCCTTTCTATAGAATCCTTTGAGTTAAAAACATCTATTGAAAATATGGTCAAGCTCGTTTCACCACTTGCCGAAAAGAAAGGCCTCGAACTGAGTATAGAGATCTCCGATGGTATAGGAACAATAACCACCGATAAACGCCGGATGGAACAGATAATCCTGAATCTGCTGAACAATGCAATAAAATTTACAGAAAAAGGAAATGTACATGTATTCTGTCAAATCGAAAACGATCATTATCTGATATCAGTTTCCGATTCCGGCATCGGCATACAGCCCGAAGAGATCCCAAAGATATTTCAACCATTCCACCAGATCGATTCCGGGCTGGCACGCAAACACGAGGGAACCGGCCTTGGGCTTTCCATATGTAAGAGACTCCTTGATATCATGGGCGGTACCATTAATGTACAGAGCAAATGGGGTCAGGGAAGCATATTCACTATCATTATCCCAAAAAAACAGATGAGAGGTTTCTTATGAGTGACACACTGTTAATTATCGAAGACAATGAACAGAATTTTTACCTGATGCGCTTCCTGCTAGAAAAATCCGGTTTTAAGGTCACCGGTGCTGAGGACGGGAAAAAGGGTATTGAAATGGCCCTTAACCTTAAGCCACTGGCAATCCTGCTGGATATTCAGCTTCCTGAAATGGACGGATATGCCGTGGCCGAAGAGCTTAAAAAACACAAAGAGCTGGATGGTGTGCCTATTATCGCCGTGACCTCCTATGCAATGGTGGGTGATCGTGAAAAGATTCTGGCTGCTGGCGCGACCGGCTACATAGAAAAACCCATTGACCCGGAAACCTTTGTAACTGAAATTGTCCGATATCTGAAAACGTCCTGTAAAGATGAGGAGAAAGCATGAATATACTCATAGTGGATGATAAAGAGGAGAACCTGTATCTGCTGGAGGCGCTGCTCAAGGGAAACGGGCATCATGTGGAACAGTCTTCCAACGGCGCAGAGGCCATTGAACGGCTTAAATCAGGGGTGATAGAACTGATCATCAGCGATATCCTCATGCCGGTCATGGACGGTTTTGAGCTGTGCCGTAAAGTAAAGGCGGATGAGACGTTACGCAATATCCCCATTATTATCTACACCGCCACCTACACCGGACCCCAAGATGAGGCTTTTGCATTAAAAATAGGCGCTGACCGGTTCATTATCAAGCCCTGCGAGCCTGAAGTATTAATGGAAGCTGTTCATAATGTGACAGCCTCTAAAAGCCCCGACAAGGCGCCGGAGGCACTGCCGGAAGAAGAAGTCCTCAAGCTGTATAATGAACGGCTTGTACGAAAGATTGAGCAGAAGATGCTGCAACTTGAAAAAGAGGTTCAAGTAAGGAAAAAAACAGAGGATATCCTGCAACAGAGCGAAAAAAAATACAGAACGCTTTTCAACAGCATCCGGGATGCCATTCTGGTTTCCGGCACAGACAGAACGATTATCGATTTCAACACCGCCTTTGTCGAACTTTTTGGCTATTCGCTGGAAGAAATAGCGGGAAAAAAGACACTCTTATTATATGAATATGAGGAAGGGTACAGAGCGTTGGGAGCTGCACTAAAAGATCATCTCGACGATGCTGACTTCTTAACAACGGTTAACTTCAGGAAAAAAGACGGAACCATATTTACCGGCGAGATAACTGTATTACGCCTTCACGACGATGAAGGAGGTTTAACCGGACACATCGGGATCATCAGAGACATCACCGAACGCAGGCAGGCAGAAAAAAAACAAAAAGATCTGGAGGCGCAATACCTGCAGGCACAAAAGATGGAATCTGTGGGCAGGCTGGCCGGAGGAGTAGCACATGATTATAACAATATGCTAAGTGTGATACTCGGTTATACGGAACTGGCAATGAACAGGGTAGAGCCTTACGACCCGCTGTATAACGATCTTGCAGAAATTCTTAAAGCTGCAAAACGGTCCACCGAAATTACCCGTCAATTGCTGGCCTTTTCCAGAAAGCAACCGATCAGCCCCAGAGTGCTTGACCTGAACGAGACTGTGGAGAGCATGCTCAAGATGCTCCGGCGTCTGATCGGCGAAGAGGTTGATCTGGCCTGGTTGCCAAAACGGAATTTGTGGCCTGTTAAAATCGACGCGTCACAGATCGAACAGGTTCTGGCCAATCTGTGTGTCAATGCGCGGGATGCCATCAGCGGAATTGGCAAGATCACTATTGAAACCAACATGGTAAAATTCGACAAAGTGTATTGTGCTTATCATGCAGGTTTTATTCCCGGAGAATTTGTCATGCTGGCCATAAGCGACGACGGCTGCGGCATGACCAGGGAGATCCTCGCCAATATCTTTGAACCCTTTTTCACTACCAAGGACGTGAACCAGGGCACCGGCCTCGGTTTGGCTACAGTCTATGGCATTGTCAAGCAGAACAACGGGTTCATCAATGTTTACAGTGAACCTGAAGAGGGAACGACCTTCAAAATTTATCTGCCGCGTTTTTTGGGTGAAATAGAGGGAAGAGACAAAGAAAAAATTATACAAATTCCTGCAGGCCAGGGCGAGATGTTGCTCCTTGTGGAAGATGAACCGGCGATAAGAAATATTGGACAGCTTATGCTGGAAAGACTGGGATACAGGGTATTGGTTGCTGGCACACCAGCGGAGGCCCTGGACATAGCCATGAAACATGAGGGAACGATTCGCCTTCTGATCACAGACGTTGTAATGCCCGGTATGAACGGACGTTTGCTGGCGGAGAAAATGCGCTCACTTCAGCCTGACATTAAAACACTTTTTATGTCCGGCTACACATCAAATGTGATCGTGCATAGAGGAGTGCTGGATGAGGATGTTCATTTTATTCAGAAGCCTTTTTCAATTCAAAGCCTGGGTGAAAAAGTCAGGGAAATTCTGGATTCCAAATAGCAAACCGGCTGTTTCCAATTATGATCAGCCCTAAAAAATAAGGGAAAATGTATGCCTGCCTTTAAAAAAGGATATCACGGTTATCTGTATTTAACTCTATTTATATTACTTTTATTGTCAGGGTGTTCATCTGAAAAGGAATTCCGGTTTACCTTTAACCGCAAGGATGGTGAAACATATATTCAGAAGTTATCAACAACAAGAGAAAGGCATATGGGGTCTGGAGGCCTTCAGATGGATGACACCCTTTCGGAGACGCGGGTTACATGTAAAAAGACAAAGGATGGGTGGGACATTGAATCTCAGCCCGTTAATACAATAATGATACGTAACGGGCAGGAGGTAAAAAGCCCGCTATTTACGCTTCTTTCAAAATTTATAATTACATACAGACTCGATAATGAAGGCCTGTTAAAAGATGTTATCGGATACGACAGGGTGATCGAAGCTGTGAATTTACAGTATTCCCCTGAAGTAGCTGAAAATCTGTCATCAATGCTGAATATAGATGCCATAAAACAAAGAGAGTTTACCGAGTGGAACAGAAGGATCGGGGATTTTCTCGGTAAGGAATTTTCCATTGGTGATGTATGGGACTATGATGCACCTATTCTTCTGCCAAACGGGTCCAGAATCAGCCACAGGATAAAGACTCATTTTAAAGAAAAGGTCCTGCATAATAATATTATATGTGTACTTATTGAGCAGACATATGACAGTACAGGTACAGGGATTAACGAACTTATGAATGATGCTGTAAAGTCTCTTTCAGAGAGCGGCATAAATGGAAACAGATCACGTATAAAGATAAACCGGGACGGCACTGGAATTCAAGGAAAGCTTACCCGTTTGATAGATCCATCCACAATGAATATATATAAGGAAGAAGCTGAAAGGGTTATATATATGAATGTGGATGTGCCGGAGGTTGGGCCTGTTCCTGTAAAAATGATTGAAATCCGTTCATATGAGTATGAATATGGCCGTTAACCCGGCATACTGCTTTGGCCATAGAAAAAATCCTGGTTAAACATTTGGCCGGCATCTCTTCTGATGAAAAGGTATTTCTGGTCTATTGACAGGAAAAGACTATAAAAGATCTGCTGACACAGTAACAAGCATCAGGTTTTCCGGGATAAAATTATACAATAATATGCATAAAAACATCTACCACACCGGTGATAAATCGCCATATGGGTGGATGGTCCGGATTGTACCATCCTCATTATAGTTCAGTTCACTCACCTTGATGGAGCGCAGGTGCGTTTTACCGCCTGAAACCGTGCAGTCATGGTAGAATAGATACCATTTCCCTTTGAATTCTATTATGGAGTGATGGGTAGTCCAGCCGATCACCGGGGTAAGTATCTTCCCCTGGTAAGTAAATGGCCCGTAAGGGTTATCACCCGTGGCATAACAGAGGTAGTGGGTGTTGCCTGTTGAATATGAGTAATAATATCTGCCATTATGCTTATGCATCCAGGATGCCTCAAAGAACCGACGGTCTTCATCACTGGCAAGCAGCGGGTTACCGGCCCTGTCAACTATCCTGACCGCCTTTGGTGTTTCACCAAACCCAAGCATATTTTCGTTCATTTTTGCCACAAATGGAGGTATAGCCGGTTCATCAGCATTGGGAAACGGCCCTGCCGGGTCATATTTTCCTTTATACCAGCGCTGGAGCTGGCCGCCCCAGATGCCGCCGAAATACATGTAGTGTTCTCCATCTGTGTCTTTAAACACGCACGGGTCAATGCTGAAGCTCTTTTTTATCGGCTCTGGTTCCGGTATGAAAGGCCCTTCAGGTTTATCGCTTATAGCAACGCCTATGCGAAAGATATCTTCTTTATCCTTTAGAGGAAAATAGAGAAAATATCTGCCGTTTTTATACGCAGCATCAGAGTCCCAGAGCTGACGTCCTGCCCATGGGATATGCTTGACAGAAAGGGCAACACCATGATCAGTTACCTCGCCATCTATACTATCCATTGAAAGTACATGGTAATCCCGCATATCAAAATGGTCACCATTGTCATTTTCCCGGATACCTGCATCAATATCATGTGAGGGATAGATGTATATCCTCCCGTTCCAAACATGTGCTGCGGGATCTGCTGTATAAATATGTTTTACCAGTGGTTTAGCTATAGCATTACTTACGAGCGCTTCAAATAAGTTGATCTTACCGGGACTCTTTTCCATTATAATACCCTTTTTCAATTCATTAATATCTATCAAGAAGAGTCGAGTCTATTTTTTTATAAACAGGACTGATGAATAACCAACAACCCTGGTTTTGTCACCTTCGGGTACATCGCCAGAGTTCGCATGTTTTAACACCAGCGCTGTATCTGCCCCCATTGCCTTTGAATACAGCATGGCAGTACCTGCTCCACCGCTGGCACATATGGCAGTTTGGAGCCCTGGGAGTTCAGGGGCTTTCAGTTGTTTATAGACGTGTTTAAAAAACCTGTCTATATCCATTGACCTGATCAAATCAAGGGTCAGGTTATCTATTTCGTTTGACCCTTCATATGTGGGGTAATGGGACATGTCTGTGCTTGCTAGTATAAATATCTTCTTGTCTCCAGCGGCCTTTTTTATCGCATCAGCAAGTATCTTACAATTTTGAGGCGAAGGAAACCCGAACATAATGGGTAATATCTTACATTTTTTATTCATGGCCTGTATGAAGGGTAGCTGAACCTCAATGGTATGATCTTCTCTGTGGATGGAGATATCAGGTTTAATTTCCCGGCTAAAGCTCTGGAGTTTTTCCATCATCTCTGTATCAACCGCAATTTTTCCCAGGGGGGTTTCAAAAAAGTCAACAGGGCATGTGAAGGCCACTGCATCCCTGTACGAGTCATGACCTATTATCACAATGGTGTCAAAGTCGGCATCGAAGATGTTTTTAAATGTATAGGCCGCTACAGGTCCGGAATAAACATACCCTGCATGGGGCGCCATGGCAGCGTATATTGTTCCGGTGGAATCTGCTTTTTCGGCATTTTTAAACAGGTCATCCACGATCTTTTTTAATTCATCTTTTTCCCCCGGATAAAAGGCCCCTGCAACCGATGTAGGTCTGGTTTTTGTGTCACTATCTGATTTTATCATGGTTTCACCATAGGTGTTAAAGATGGACATAAAAATAAAAATACCAATTATCAAGGTTTTTAGTTTGCAGGCCATTTTAACCCCATATTTATAAATTTAGCTATTCACTATCCTGTGAAAAAATAGTATCTTGAATTATAGTTTAAATTTATCATTCTTCAAAGTATTTATTTGTGACAAGAGGTAGTTGAATATATTGACATTAAAGCCAAATAATCTTTATTAACTTGGGTGACGTGCAAAAGAATGAAAAGTTAAAATATCCTGATGAATGCTGAAGGGTGATAGTTTCATTTAATCCAGGGGATAAAAAATGAAATATAAATATAGAGCAAGACTGGCCGGTATTATCACTATACTGCTGTTCTTCTCCTTTTCAGGCTGTTCAGCTGAAACAGAAAAGACACGGACAAGGGCAATAGATGCCCCGGATTTCACATTAAAGGCATTGACCGGTGAGGATATTACCCTTTCGAATTACCGGGGTAAAGTGGTGCTTCTTGACTTCTGGGCGACCTGGTGCGGCCCCTGTGTATACTCTATTCCTGAGCTTGTCAGGATTCAGGAAAAATACAGAAATAAAGGTCTTATAGTGCTCGGTGTATCAATGGATACTTTAGCTCAGGCTGATGAACGTCAGTTGAATAAATTTATTGCAAAATTTAATATACAGTATCAGGTGATGAGGGATGATGGATCTGTGAGTAGTAAATATTTCGGTAACTCTCCTGCCCCCATACCGACCATGCATATAATAAACAAAGAGGGGAAGATAATAAAAACCATTGTGGGGTTTCAACCTGGCGAAGCAGAAAAGTTAATAGAGTCGTTTTTTTAATGATTATAGATGCACATACACATATATTTCCTTCTTTTTTTGGGGATAAAAGAGATTCCTTCTTTGATAAGGAGCCTGCCTTTGAGATGCTTTACAGCCAAAAGTCATCAAAAATGGAGGGTGTTAGAAGTCTTATAAGCGCTATGGATGAAGAGGGCGTTGATGTTTCGGTTGTCTTCGGTTTTCCATGGAAGACCTCTGATCACTTCAGGTGGCACAATGATTATATTATCCAGGCAGCCCTGGACAATCCGGACAGGCTGATCGGGTTAAGCTGCTTTGATCCGGTTTCAGATGAAGGAGCAAAAGAGGCGGATAGGTGTTTTGATTTGGGACTCAAGGGGGTTGGTGAACTTGCTTATTATGATTCACCACTGACCGATGACATTATTTCAAGGATGAACGATGTTATGTCTGTGTGTCTTGAACATGATGCACCTCTCCTGATACATACAAATGAACCTGTTGGTTATAAGTACCCGGGGAAACAGCCGATAACACTGAAGCAGATAGAAAATCTTGTTAAGAGATATCCGGACAACAAAATAATTCTTGCCCACTGGGGCGGGGGTATATTCTTTTATGGGCTTCTTAAGAAAGAGATGAGGGAAGCATTTAAGAATGTCTGGTTTGATACGGCCGCATCACCATTTTTGTATGATCCCACTGTTTATAAAACAGCAGGTTCTATAATCGGCTATGAAAAAATCCTGTTCGGTTCCGACTATCCCCTTATAAAACCCGGCAGGTATTTTAAAGAGATCGATGCCGCAGGTATTGAACCTGAAGATATGGCCAAGATAAAAGGAGATAATGCCTCTGGTCTGTTTCACCACGGAGGACACGGAGAGCACGGAGAAAAGTTTTTATTATATATTAATAAATAATTTTTATTTTTCTTTGCGTCTTTGCGGTTCAATATTAACCTGTCACTTCAACCTACAAGGCACAGAGAGCACCGAGAAATTCAATTAATAAAATACTTTTGTTTCTCGTTCCCACGATCTTCTTGGGAACGGTAGCTTTGACGCTCTGGGTCGCATCTCTCATTTTTGATTTATGCCCATATGAATCATTGCGGCATAGATAAAATTAGTGTTCATCTGTTTTGAGCAAATCAAAAAATTCATTTACAGGTATTACAGGAATTCCCTTGAAATTTTTCAGATTTAAAAGATGCTGATCATCTGAAACAATCACATCAGCGCTGCCCTCAAGGGCACATGAAAGGAATATAGTGTCGGATGGATCTTCAGGGATAGTATTACTTAAATCTTATAAAGATGTTTGTATCAAGAACTACTCTAAGCACGACCCTGTCTCACAATGGAAATTGCATCAGCGATATCCTTTTCTATTTCTTCAGAAGAGATGTCCGGAGTATGTGAGCGGATATTTTCCAATACTTCAAAACGTATACGTCTTTCCTCAATAAGCCTTTCATAAGTTTCGATAGGAATCAGGGCAGCCATGGGTTTACCGGATCGCTCCATAATAACTTCCTCTTTACCAAAGCGGACACTCCCCAGGAGTTCTGATAATTTATTCCTTGCTTCTCTTGCCCCGATACGTGTTGCCATTTTTTACCTCCACAATTAATGTATCAAATACATGAATATTATATGCTCTATTTACATGATGTCAACAGTGTACACATTTTCCTTTTATTCATCTCTTTCCAACGGTCTCCGTTGGAAAGCCAGTATTGATGCTCTGCGTCGTTTTACAAATCTATATAAACATCAATCAACCCTCTTTTCCCAGCATAGCTCCTTGCGCTTGAATAACGCCAGTGTTCAGGTTCATAAATATTCTCTCTGAGTATTGATTGTAGTGGATACATTTGATCTTATTCTTTCCATATGCACCTCTACTGGAATAATAAACGCAGAGCGTTAAAAGAATGAGTTCCCATGGAGACCATGGAAACTAGAACTAAATGGATGCCAGTCTGCACGGGCATGACAGCAAATTATGCATTTATCTATTCCCTCAAAAAAGCCAGTATGGTTTCGGTCGTGAGAGGAGAATACAGCGTTGATATATGGCCTGTACCTGGTATTATTTTCTTCTTAAAATGTGGGACTATCCTTTCGAGTCGGCCCATGGCTTCATCTGGAGAAAACACCCTTTCATGTTCTCCAACTATAAATAATGCAGGACATTTGATGCTTTTTAATTCATCATCAGTCAAAACAGTAGGTCTCAAAGTAAATGTAACTTTATATAGCTTTTGAAATGCGTTAGAAAAATCCCATATTCTATTACTGGCAGCAATTTCTTTTGCAGTGGGGTCCACCCATAAAATTAAACTGTCTGTAAAATATTTAAAAGGAAGTAAAGTGAGTAAAAGACGGACCTCAAACTGCGGATTGCCTTGAGCAATTGTTTTAGCCGGTTCTAATAATACCACTTTATTTAATTTGTTTTGAAATTGTACGGCGTATAGACCGGTAAGCCATCCACCATATGAACAGCCCATAAGAATGATATTATTGTCTAGGCCAAGTCTGGTGAATAGCTCATCAAGCCACTGTACATAGTCATCAGGTTTTTTAATGGGTGTTGTGCATATGCTTAAACCATAGTCACCAACCGTATCAACCGCGTAGGTTCTGAATTCTTTTGACAGTTTTTTAATATTACTATCCCAATTATCCAATGAATTAGATCCCATGCCATGTAATAATACAAGAGGGGGGGCATCCTTTGGACCGGTAACCCTTACAAATGTTTTGCCATATGAAGTATCAATATAACGAGATTCTAATTCTGCTGGCCAATGTGCTTTTTCATATTCCTTGTATAAGGCAAGACACTGTTCTTTTGCCTCTGCTGATTTAAATGGATAATATTCAGTTAATTCTATTTTTGCCGGTGCCTGTGATTTAATTATATAGAAAACAGAACCTGCCAGAAGTAAAATAACCAGACTAAAAACAATAAGAGATATTTTTAATACCTTTCGCTTCCATGATTTCTTTTTCTCCATATTTTCTCCTTTCATGTTCTCGTTCCAACGGTCTCCGTTGGAATGCCTGCTTTGACGCTCTGCGTCGCTTTACCAATCTGTACAAACATCAATCAACTCTTCTTTTTCCGGCATAATTCTCTCTGCGTATTGATTGTAGTGAATACTTTTTATCAAATGCTTGCTATATGCCCTCTACATAGAATATCAACGCAGAGCGTTAAATTGAATTAGTTCCCACGGTGACCGTAGGAACTAGAAGTACGGCGTTTTATGTCTTTTTCTACTCCCTCAGAAAAGCCATTATGGTTTCGATAGCGAAAGGAGAAACCGGCATTGTTAAATGGCCTGTACCTGGTATCATTTTCTTATTAAAATGTGGAACTATCCTTTCGAGCCTATTCATGGCTTCATCTAGAGAAAATACCCTTTCATGTTCTCCAACCAGAAATAATGTAGGACATTTGATGCTTTTTAATTCATCATCAGTCAAAACAGTAGGGGGTAAAGTAAATGTAACTTTATATAACTTTTTACAAGCTGCTAAAAAATCCTGAAATTGTTTTCTATCAGTTTCTTTTACAGTGGAGTCCAGCCATAAAATTAAGCTGTCTGTAAAATATTTAAAAGGAAGTAAAGAGAGCAGACCACGAACTAAAAACTGCGGATTGATTGGGGTGATGGTAGCACCTGGTTCTAATAATACCACTTTATTTAATCTATTTTGAAACCGGACAGCATACAGACCTGTAAGCCATCCACCATATGACACTCCCATAATATTAATATTATTATCAAGGCCAAGCCGGGTGAATAGCTCATCCAGCCACTGCACATAGTCCTCAGGTTTTGTAATGGGTGTTGTGCATATGCTTAAACCATAGTCACCAATCGTATCCACAGCGTATGTCCTGAATTCTTTTGAATATTCTTCAATACTACCACTCCAATTACTTAATGAATTACCTCCCTGTCCATGTAAAAGAACAAGAGGCGGGGCGTCCTTTGGACCGATTATGTGTACAAATGTTTTTCCATATGAAGTATCAATATAACGCGACTCAGATTCGGTCGGCCAATGGGATTTTTCATATTCCTTGTACAAGGCAAGACACTGTTCTTTTGCTTCTGCAGATTTAAATGGATAATATTCAGTTAATTCGATTTTTGCTGGTTGCAGTGATATCATTATATAGACAACAGAACCTGCCAGAAGTAAAATTACTACACCAAAAACAATAAGAGATATCTTAAATGCCTTACGCTTCCATGATTTCTTTTTTTCCATATTGCCTCCTTTTTTCAGTCTATGGTTGCCTGTTTCTTCTCGTTCCAACGGTCTCCGTTGGAATGCCTGCTTTGACTCTCTGCGTCCTGTTACCAGTCAGTACAAACATAATTCTGTCTTTATCTGGCTCCATCACAAAATTGCCTCTTTCTCAATGGGCACTATTTTGCATTAAAAACCTCCGCTAAAAACTCTTTGATCCTTTTCTGTGCATCAGCAACAACATCAGGATA
>CAZSZQ010000014.1:0-40603 GCA_964610475.1 uncultured Desulfatiglans sp. | reverse complement strand
TATTTCAAATTATAATGCCCCCATACCGGGAATTTTGGCGCCTCTTCCTCTTTGCCATCCTCCGGTGGTCTGGGTTTAAGATATTCAGGTGGCCTTACTATTTCATAATGCAGGGCATTGGGTTTGCAGGTGATTATGCAGAGCCCGCACCCCTTACAGCTTTCAGGTATTACCCTGGCCTTTACCCTTTTGGGGTTGCCATCAACGGGCTTAAACTCAATGGCCTCAAAATAGCAGCGTTTTTCACATTTTTTACATCCATTGCATTTCTCCTCATCCACTACCGCTGCATAACGGTTGGGTGTCATGAGGTCATAACGTTTTGAGCGTGTTATGGGAAAAAGGTTTTCACAGCAGGTGTCGCAGCAATAGCAGTCTCCCCAGTGTACAAGCCCTGCCCTTTCCGCCTCTTTTGCCGCCTCAAGTGCCTCTTCAAGGCTGACCTCCTTTAAAAGGCGGCCCGGCAGATTAAGGTAATACTCTCCCCTTGGCCTGTCAAAGGCGGCAAAGCAGGTCATAAGGGGTTTTTCACAGCCATGCCCCCATGAGGTGCGGCACCCGCAAGGGGCAAGTATCCTTCTTTTTGCATTTTCTATCTTGAGTTTAAAATTTTCTTCAGGGAGGATATCCTCCGGTTTGATATTGGGGCTCAGCTCAAGGGCAAGTATTGATGGAGAGATAGGCAGATTTTTACCGAAATTTTTTATCATCTCCTCTATATGCTTCATGAATTCGTGTGACCATTCATTATAGAAAAAATCCTTCCACAGCGCTTTCTGCTCCGCTGTCATGGCATAGGGGCCTGTATGAGGGGCTGTATCAGCACAGCACTCATGGTGAAAGGCAAGGAGTGTAGTATGGAATGCATACTGGGTAAGTCCCCTTGTTATCATCCCCTTGTCAACCAGCACATCAAGACTTTTCTGGAGACTCTTTTCATCTATTTTGAGCCGAAGAGAAAGTTCCTGGCATGTGGCAGGTTCGAACAGCTCCATGCAGATCTTTGCCTCTTCTGGCGTAAAGGTTGCTTTCAGAATCTTCAGGAAGCGTTCAGACTCCCAGACGCCCAGTTTATCTGACAGTTCTTTGTAAACAGGATCAAAAGACATATTCTCCTCCTTCTTATGCTAATATTTGTTCAATCCATAAAAACCAGTCATCCAGTCCTTCACCAGATTTTGCTGAAACAGGAAGGACACTCGCTGATGGATTTAACCCCCTTATGATTTCCGGAAACACCGCCAGATCAAAATCAAAATATGGCAGCACATCAATCTTGTTTACTATTACAATATCCGCTTCCATAAAGATAAGCGGGTACTTGTAAGGTTTGTCATCGCCCTCAGGAACACTCAGTATTACCACATTTTTATGCGCCCCAAGATCAAAGTCTGCCGTGCATACCAGGTTTCCCACGTTTTCGATAAAAACAAGATCCAGATGATCAAGATCAAAACCGGCCAGCACCTTCGCTATCATATTTGCATCCAGGTGGCATCCCCCGCCCGTATTGATCTGTATTGCATGTACATTCAATCGAGAAATCTTCTCGGCATCAATAGAAGAGGCAATATCACCCTCGATAACAGAAATATGATAGATATCCTTAAAACGATTTATAGTATTTATGATTAGACTCGTCTTACCGGAACCAGGGGATGACATGATGTTGACCATCCTGCAATGATGTTTATCTAGCAGTGACCGGTTCTCAAGAGCAGTCTGGTTGTTGGCGCTCAAAATATCCTTTTTAATGCTTATAGTTTTTGGATCCAACTAGCTGATCTCCATACTTTCTATATAAAGCTCTCTCCCGCCAACGATCTCTATGGCCTTTTTATTGCATTTCGGGCACTCAAAACTGAGCCCTTCCCTGGGAAAGATGATATTGCATGCGCGGCACCTTAATTGCGGTTTTATGTATTCGTATTCTATTGATGCCCCCTCGGCCAGGGTTCCCTTTGCCATAAAGCCAAAATAAAAATTTACAGCATCCTTTTCCACACCTGTGAGTTCACCAACAACCAGCTTCATACCGATGATCTTTTTTGCATTATCCTTTTCAGCCCTCTCAAGGGCCATGGATAAGAGAGATGCCACTATGCTCTGCTCATGCATAAATAAGTCTTCACTTTAGTTATACATATGTGGTCTCGTGTTCAGCAGCAAGACTGATCATAAAAAAGGCAAACGGCCTCTCTACATACCTTGTTATTACGGGGTTATGAACAAGCCCTTTTGGAACAACCACGGCTGTTGGCTTGTCAAAGACATGCCTTTCGCCCTCTTCACCCAGATCTATTGATATTTCTGCGCCAAGATAATTGATATCACTCGGATCAGTGCCTGCAAATACCAGCACCTCGTCATTTGGGTGAAAATGTCTTCCGTCGGATTTTCCCGGCCCCCTGTGCCATATTCCAGGCTTCTTATAAAACCCCCATGTAAAATTGAGTTCTATCCCTTCAAGATCGGACCCCTTCATCCACACGAGCCTGTCTGTGTTGCCAGGCCCCGGACGCATTATTTCGCCTTTGGCCAGTTTCTCTTCATATATCTTCTTTTCTTCATAAGTCATATTTTCTGTTGGTGAAGGCATGAGTTTCAAAGGTTTGAGGATATTATCGTATTTATGGCCATATGAGACGGTTTCGTCCGATACCTTGTATCTCTTTTTCGAAAATGTGGATACCATGAAAGGTTTTCTATCGCTGTTCGTGTTTGCCTGCATTCTTTGAATCTGTTCATCGGTTATGCCGCCGCCCATCCAGGTGGTCTTTGGTTCTGCGCCCAGGGATATGATAAAAAAGCTGTAGCCGACCGGGTTAAGCACCTCCTTTGTAACGGACGGACAATGGAGAGCCCCGCCCTTTGCTATAATTACGGACGGCCTTTCAAAGTTGTGGATCTCAAGCTCCTTGCCAAGACAATACTGCATCTCTGCCCCCAGGTATTCTATATTATCAGGGTCAAGGCCCACAAAGACCAGGGCCTCCGGATAGGGGTGCACATGGGGATCCATGCCCGGATGCCAGTCGCCCAGGCCGGTATAGAACCCCCATGAAAAATTGAGTTCAAGGCCTTCAAGATGATCCCTGCCATTAAGCCATAAATTGATATCAGCGTTTCCAGTATTTCTGAATGCCCTTTCTGCCCCGGGCATTGCCGCTATGCTTAAGGGTTTAACCAGATGACTGTATTTTTTATGTTTCATGTCTGATATTCCTCCCCCGATTCTTAGGTTCTATTTTATTAAAGGAGATACTATAAATACCGTTATTCGACCGACACTGTTACAGGATATCCGGTTAAGCCTATAGAGTATGATGCATAGGGCCTGTCAACCCATCTCGTGACTATAGGATCATATGGTAATCCTTCAGGTATAATGACCGCAGTAGGTTTTTCAATCAGGTATCTCTCATTCTCTTCGCCCAGTTCTATTTCTATCTGTGCGCCCAGGTAGTCTATATTTTTTGGGTCAAGACCCGCAAATACACGGACTTCGGGCGCTTTGTTCACACGGGCGCCTGTATTGCGATGCCAAATCCCAGGGCTGCTGAAAAATCCCCAGTTAAAATTCATTTTTAAATCTGCAAGGTCATTACCAAACATCCATGTAAGGTGATCAGCATAACCCGGGCCGGGGATTTCTCCTCTTTTTTTCATATCACCATGATATCGAATCCCTGATGATGACAGAGATTTCCTGATATTACCCCTCTCAATAAAAAACCCTGAACTCAATGGCCTTACAAGATGATCATATTTGCCTGTGGGCTTTGTAGGATTCTTCTTTATCCTTTTCTTTGACACACTTGACTTCATCGGCAGTTTTATCCCCTGCTTTTCCGCCATCTCTGACATCTTTTTTAATGTCTCGCCATCTACCCCGTCACCCATCCAGGTGGTTGTTGGTTCTGCCCCAAGACAGAGGAGGAAAAAACCATACCCCTTTGGACTGAACACCCTCTTTGTTATGAGGGGGCAGTGCTGCAAACCGGCAGGTACAATAACGACCGTGGGTTCGTCAAAGGTATATGTCTCCTGCTCCTTTCCAAGGGAGACCTCGATTTCAGCGCCCAGGTAATTCATTTTTGCAGAGTCGAGCCCTACAAATACAAGGCATTCTGCATAGGGATGCACATGGGGGTCCTGGCCAGTATGCCAATCACCCAGACCGCTGTAAAAACCCCATGAAAAATTAAGCTCAAGCCCACCCAGATGGTCGCGTCCATTTAGCCACAGGATTTTATCTGCATTCCCTGGACCCATGAAAGAGGACTTTTCCGGTGCAGCCTTGCTCTTTGGTTTATCCGTCTCCATACTACCAATACTTAATGGTTTTAACAGGTGTTCATATTTTTTTTGCGGCATAGAAGAGACCTCCTTTTTTAAAAGGATAATACATAATAATGGTGAGTATCGATTTAATTCAATCTATTTTTTTAAGATCAAAATATATTGAGGTGGCTCTTTTAAGTCAAGAATAATCCTGGATATTGATTTTAACCCAAAGTTTCTTGACACACAAAATTATCATCCATATACTTAACTCCTTTAAAAAAGGAGATAAATATGGAAAAACAAAATGCACAAAAGGGATATGAAAAGTATTTTTTCAGGGATGTTGTACGTGGCGCCATGAAAGAGGAATGGGGCGGCCAGATGATCGGCCTGGGAGGCATACAGAGTGATGTGATCCCGGCCGATGCAAAGATGTCACTGGGGATAAGCGTTGTAAGAAGGCCATATATGTTTCATGAGCCGGTTCACAAGCATATGTTTACGGAATATTTTTACTTCTTTGGTTCAAACCCATTGGACATGAATGCATTTGATGCGGATGTGGAGTTCACCTTCGGGCCTGAGCGTGAAAAACACACCATTACATCTCCAACAATAGTTACTGCTGCCCCGGGCGTTTATCATTGCCCGCTCAATTATGCAAAGGTCGGAATGCCATTTTACTGTCTGGAGGCCTTTATGACAAAGGGCTATTCAGGAGTAGATCTGGGAGAAGACCTGCTTGAAATCAAAACAGAAGAAGCTGATTATAACAGGTATTTTACAAAAGGGGTTGTGAGATGTGATAAATGGGGCGGCGAGTTAATAGGCCTGGGAACAGTGCCGGAACACATTAAGCCGGCGGGTGCAAAGCTTAACATGGATTTAAGGGTGGTAAGAAAACCATATATGTATCATGATGCGACCCACAAGCATAATTTCACAGAGTTTTATTTCTTCTTTGGATCCAACCCCATGGATATGAAGGAATTTGATGCGGAGGTGGAGTTCTGTTTTGGAAAGGAAAAAGAAAAATATGTGATCTCAGGCCCGACAATAGTGGCAGTACCGCCCGGTGTTTTTCATTTTCCATTGAATTTTAATAAGGTTAATAAGCCAATTTATTTTTTAGAGGTTTCACTTACGTCCAGATACCGTGCGACTAATCTGTAAAGACCTCTTTAGTAGAATTTTACAGAAAGACTGTCATTTTGTGAGGGTAAAAAACATCTTGCCCGTTAAAAATATTACTCTTTATTGTGATTCGCAGTTTTTAAGCCCTTATGTAATGTCTGTATTTGTGACATTAAAGGAAAAGGGCATCCCCTTTAAAATCAGGAAAATCAATTTAAAGACCGGGGAAAATAATCGGCCCGGTTATGCGGATATATCCCTCACACAGCGTGTACCTGCTATTACACATGGTGACTTCCATTTATCAGAATCATCTGCCATATCAGAATACCTGGACGAAATGTATCCCCCGCCGGACTATCCTGCTGTATACCCGGCGGATATAGATTTAAAGGCAAGGGCAAGGCAGATTCAGGCCTGGATCCGAAGTGATTTTCTCCCGGTCCGTGAAGAGCGGCCGACCGAATGTGTATTCTGCAAACCTTCAGGCAGACCACTGTCTGAAGCAGCCCGGGCAGATATTGAGAGGCTGTTTGCCGCCGCAGACAGGCTTGTAAAAGATGATACACCAAATCTTTTCGGAGCCTGGTGCATAGCTGACACGGACCTTGCTTTAATGCTCAACCGTCTTGTACTGAATGGTGATGATGTGCCCGGTAAATTAAAGAGATACGCACTGCATCAATGGGAAAAGCCCTCCGTACAGCTGTGGGTAAAGCGGAAAAGATCCCTTTAAATAAATGAACACCATGCGGCAGCACTGCCGGAGCAGGAGGCTGAAAAAAATTGCCATCAATTTCTAAAGATGATACTCATGCCTGACTGGTTGACGTTAAACCTTACTTCTCATGATATTTCAATCATTACCATAAACACAGTTTGTTTTTCGAGGATTCCCCAATTTCGAACATTTCCTTTTTATACTTCCTTTTTCACAGGTAATAAGCTCTACCATAGGTATATGCCTCTTCTGCTATCCAACCATTAACCGTATCTATGGTTTTATCGCCATATTTGCCAAGTGCTGCACCGAAAAAGGCATACCCTCCGCCGGGGGCATACATATCTATACAATCACGCACTGTCTGCCTTATCTCTTCCTCATTTACCTCCGGCCAGGTCTCAGGCAGCACCCAGTTATATCCGCCTGCAATAGCAATTTTATTTTTATATCTTTTCTTTATGCCTGCAAGATCATTCATGATCTGTCCCGGGTCCCAGATCCTTACACCAAATTCCAGCATGTCATCCATAAAATCCTCACATCTCCCGCAGTTATGAAACTGTATTGGGATGCCCCTGTTCACGATAGGCTGGGTAAGCCTTTTATAAACAGGTTTTAATATATCACGATACATCTCAGGAGATATAAAGGGGTTGGCCCGGGTTGCAGTATCATCGAGGAGATACATAAGATCAGGATCATAATAGTCAAGCGCAGCCTGGATCACGGGCATATAAACATCTGTCATAAAATGGAGAAGCTCCTTGACCAGTTCAGGCTCTTCATACATTGAAATCAGGCCGTTGTTAAAACCCATGAATGCTATCAATTGTTGAAAGGGCATAAGCCCTATCACACACATGGCGGCGGATTGTGACCGGTCAAGCTGAACCTGTTCACAATCAAGCCTTGCCATTTTTTCCCAGTCAATATTTTCGGGTATTTCAGGCTTTTTAATAACATCATGCCATCTGGTTATATCGTCAAGGATAAAATTATTGGGTGCAGGTATGCAGGCAAAATTTGTCTCTTTATTTGCTAAATATTTGACTCCCCATATATCAAATCTTCCCTGTGGCGCCTGAGTTATATGTGTTTCGTCAAACAGGGATGGCCCTATGATCTTACAGGCAACCTCGTTGTTGTAGCCGGGAAATCCCATAGTATATATGGGCACATACTCAGGCATTTCTCCCTTAGCGAGCCGTAGATAGTTTTCTCCGGGTGTAAGGCTGGATTTTATCATTTCATATCTCCCTCAGGTCTGGATATTCAAAATTCCACCAAATAAAAAAACCCTGACCATGCCATCTTCGATACACCAGCTGTTATCGCTTATCTTTATTACTTCATATTTTGTTTCTTCCATTTCTTTTCCCCTGATTCATTATAGGGTTTATCGTTACCGAAACTTTTATTGAATAACTAATAAAGATGCAATTTTACCTTTTGCGCAATTAGATGCTTTTGCAGCTCGTTAATGTCAAGATCAGCAAAGTTACTTCCAATAGATGCTGCTGTACCTGCCGCTTCACCAGTAACCGCGCAAGGCGGAATTACCCGTGTTATGTCCCACATGGCATCTGTAACAGATATATCTCTGCCTGCGGCCAGAAGATTTTTAATTTTATTTGTATACATTGTCCTGAATGGTATTTCATAGGCCGGCCCTCTCTTCCGCCAGTCTCCTGTCATGCCGATACTGTCTGAAAAGGACTTCCCGTCTTCAGAATCATCCAGTGTATATTCACCGGCAAGCCTGCGCGACATTCGAACAAGGGGAATGAAGGATATTGAAACCGGAACATAGGATGCATTCGTTTCATGGTGCTTCAGTATGTCTTCGTACATTCTTTCATGGGCCGTTATTACAGCCATGCTTAATTCCTCACCATCAATCCCTGAAAAACGGAAGTTTTTATCAAGGCTCTCAACCTTGGCAGCCTTGTATTCATCATCCTGAGGATTGTTGTTGGTTTTACCCTGTGCAATATCAGCAAGACCAAACATCTTGAGCGCCACTTTTCCTTCGCTGTAATAATAGTACCAGCTTGCGAGCCCGTTACCGCCCTTATACAACACGGTCTCTGTGCCTGCCATATGGCAGATATCAGCATCGCCCGTACAGTCGATTACCGACTTAACCTCAATAGCCGAACGGCCCGACTTGTTTTCGACAATAACCGATGTAATATTACCCTTTTCTGTTATTACATCGCAGGCCAGTGTACCATATAGTATTTTAACTCCAAGATCACAAAGAGCCCTTTCCACTCTTAAGGCAAACAGATGGGGATTAAACCGGGTAATATAACGGTTGCGTATTTTTTCCTCCCGTGTGCCCCCTTCAAACCATGCTTTTGGATAACTGGCCTCTGCACCGTGTTCAATAGAGTATTTCAACAGTTCTTCTCCAACCCCGAACACAAGCTGGTTCCCTTTACCGTCGCAAAGGGGGAGATATATGGTAACAAGACCCAGGGTGGCCATACCTCCTAAAGCATATTCCCGCTCTATGAGCACGACCTTTTTACCCCCCCTTGCCGCGGCGATTGCAGCAGCAATGCCTGCGATGCCTCCGCCTGCAATGAGCACATCGCATGATCGGGATATTTTTATTTTTCTCTCTTTTTCAACAATATGCTTTTCCAAGGGGAATTTATTCTTTCTTTGTTATTTCTATATATCCCTCATCCGCATTCACAAGCACGATGTCGCCTGTTTCTATCACCGTCATGGGATCCGTCTCAAAATCTGTCATGGATGGAATATGGGCTACCATGGCGCAGGCCACACTCAGGGGGCAGGTCTCTGTATGTATAAATGCAGCCGGCTTTTTTGGCCCTACGCCATAGGACATAAACCCGCCCGAACCCCTTGGCGATGGATAAACAAGCACCTTTCCGGTATAGGGCACCTTGAACAGGGGATGATTTCTCTCCGTGGTATAACCTCTTTTCGGATCGCAGTTAGCAAACCCTTCCAATGGCTTTGGCGACACAAGCGCTTCGGCTTCTACGCAGCCGCCATATTCCTTTCTGCCGTATATCCTTATCTTTTTCATGTCCTGTTACCTCCACTCCCCATGCCATTTTCCTGTAAGTGCAGCATCTAAACAGTCATCCTGTGATCCGTAACATACCTGAAGCCTGTAGTCATCATCAGGGTAACGGCCGGTAATGTAATAGGATTGTTTGGCCGAATCCACTGCAAGGACTCTCACATCATCAGGCACTCCACCCATTGCGGCAAGGCATGTGCCCGTCATGAGATGCGCCCCTGCATTCTCATATATCTTCAGATACCCCATATTTTGTGCTATGTCATAAAGCCACGGGGCAGTCATTATCCAGAGGGGAATTTTGCATTTTTTACCTTCTAGCTTATAGGCAAGCTGCATCATATCCACTATGGTCAAATGCGGGCATCCCAGATATACAAGGTCTACATCGTTGGAGGTGTGGAAGTTGAGGGTCTCGTATGCCTTTTTTAGCTCCGCTTCACCTATCATAACTTCACTTCTTGGCTTTTTATTGTTCAGTGCAAATTCAATGGTGGGGGCCTCAGGGGTTGAGCCAGGGATATGATACATGCGCACTGCGCCTCCTGTATTCATTGCCGAATTGAGTTTCATTATCTGCGTGGTGGTCGGCTTTGCCGTCCCTGTGAGAACCGGCACATGTACTCCAACATCCTCTCCTGTGGCAAATCCGAAAACATCCCATTCTATATCGGTTTTGATTATACGTTCTGTCTTGACAAGCACTGTGGCATATCTGTTTTCAGTAATATGCATGTCATAACAGGCGGCCTTACCAAGGAAACAGGTCGCAAAACTCCCGTCTATGTTAGTGCGTGCGCCAAGATTTGCATTGCAGTATGGCACGGCTGAACTCTCATTCCATGAGCAATGCTGTCCCATTGTGGGAAGATATGTTGATGTTATATAGTTTGCGCATGAATGTGTTGTCATCATACCCATACGCCTGTAAAGCTCATACCATTCATCACGCATTGCCGACTTGTGAAATTCAGGATCATTCTGAGGACAGTTGCAGTCACGGTTTGCATTAACAGTGCACTTTTCCCAGCCATGTACAGGGGGCTGCATATAAAATGGCGCCTTATTTGCAAATGTAGGTATCTTAAACCTTGCACCGCTATCCACTGCCTTTTCCAGTTCTTCAAAGGAAAACTCATAAAACGGAGACATGGAGGTCATGGGGGTATGGAAATCGCCGGTACCATCCAGATCAACCAGTCTTTCTGCACCTGACACCTCACATACTTCAACCAGATACTTCATGCAGATCCGGGGCACAAAACCATCCTCACCCTGAAGAATCCGCTTTTCGTCGTCAGTAAGATTAATCATAAATATTCTCCTGCATTTTACCAATGGTGTAATTCGCAAGTATGAAACCGTGTATTTTTATTCCCTTAAATATTGGAACCTCCGTCCACAATGAGGTTCTGACCTGATACAAACAGATTTTCCTGTGCAAAGAATAACACAGCACGGGCTATATCTATAGGCTTAGCCACTCTTCCCAGCGGGGTTATTTTTGCTACAAATTCAAACTCTTCAGGGGTTGAATCCAATTTCATCGGGGTATCGACCATGCCCGGGGCTATTGAGTTTACTGTAATATTATATTTTCCGTATTTCTTTGCAAAAGCCCTGGTCTGGCAAATCGCAGCGGCCTTGGATGCAGTGTATCCTGGCGTGCTGTATTGCCCGTTAACGCCAGTAACAGAGGTCACATTGACTATACGGCCGAAATGGTTTTCCTGCATACTGGGGATCACGGCAAGATTCATAAGATAATGTCCGAGCGAATGGATTTTAAAAAATTTCAAATATTCACCCGGATTCAATTTATCAAAAAGATCATCAAAGAGTGACAACCCATGGGCATAACTGGATTCTATTCCGGCATTATTTACAAGGATATCAATCTTGTGAAAAGTGCCAAGTACCTTTGCGACATTTTCTTTTACAGTATTTTCATCACTGACATCTACGGATAAGGCAATGGCATTATCAGTATATTTGAGACACTCTTTTTTCACTTTTTCAATCGGCTCTATTCTGCGTCCGAATAGCGCGACCCAGGCGCCGCCTTTGGCCAATTCCACAGCACAGGATTCTCCGATCCCTGTCCCAGCGCCTGTGATGATTACCACCCTGTCCTTGAAACCATACTCAGTGTATCGAGGCATTCAGCGCCCTCCCTTAACTGACCTAATCAAATGTCAAAACATTCCGGATCACATCACCCTTTTCCATAGACTCAAATGCCCTGTTTATATCATCAAATTTATAATGGGCAGATACCAGTTCATCCAGTTTAAGGATACCATGCTGATATAGTTCAATAATACGGGGTATATCTACTCGTGATCTTATTCCTCCCATGGCGCTTCCTGTTAGGGTACGGCCAAGACAGAATTCAACAGGTTCAAAATTAGCCATCTTTTCTCCCGCACCATGGCCTATTATGCACGTTGTCCCACTCACAGCCGACATGTCCCAACCCAGGCGTAACAGGTCAAGACCGGCCACGGCCATGATCACATAATCGGCCCCGCGGCCATATGTAAGTTTAATAACCTCCCTCACAGGGTCAACGGCCCGCGAATTTACAATATGGGTGGCGCCGAATCTCTTTGCCGTCTCAAGCTTGCTGTCAAGGATATCAACCGCAATAATCGGGAATGCCCCCACAAACCTTGCTCCCTGTATAGCATTAAGACCCACACCGCCTGTCCCTATGACAGCAACACTCCGGTTAGGCTGGACTTTTGCCCTGTATAAAACAGCGCCAAATCCCGAAATAACACCGCATGAGATCAGGGAGGCCACATCGTCACGCAAATCCTGCGGCACCTTTACTACGTTGTGTTCAGGAACAATAGTATACTCTGCAAAGCCTGCCATATAACTCTGCCACTGGGTGATCCTTTGTCCTTTACTATTGGTATATCTGCCCGGCACAACCAGCTCGATCCGGTTGGTTTCACAATTACCGGGAAATCCGGTTATACAGTAATAACAGTGACCGCAGCCCGCAGGCATGATTGTGGATATCACCTTGTCACCAGGCTTAACATAGGTTACTCCACTGCCTGTTTCCTCTACAATGCCGCAGATCTCATGCCCCCCTATACCGGGAAGAGGGCGCTCGCCATGTTCCGCATGTTTACAGTGAACATCACTGTGGCATATACCTGTTGCAGTTATTCTTATCAGGACATCTTTATCTCCGGGAGAATCGATTTCAACCTCTTCAATTACAAGGGGTTTATGATACTCATAATGTACTGCGGCTTTAACCTTCATCCTGGGCCCCTATTAAATATATATTTTGATAATTCTACCGATTGCCGTTACAGGTGCTGTTAAGTTCGTATTTAATAAAGCTAGATTATTATGGAGTGAAAATCAATTATATTCCTAACTATACATGCTTTTGATATATTAGATCCTGAGGGAGGGCGAGATGAAACATTAATCGGGTATTTTAAAATCAATCCTCCTTTATGCCGACATAGCTGTTTAACTTTTCAAGCAATAATTCGGGGTTTATCGGCTTTGAAATATAATCATTCATTCCTGCACTAATACATATTTCCCTGTCCCCTGACATTGCATGTGCGGTCATGGCTATTACAGGGATATTATGATCACGCACATGGGATTCAGGATTTCTGATTATTTTTGTTGCCTCAAGTCCATCCATCACCGGCATCTGCACATCCATAAGCACAAGATTATAGGGCACCATACTCAACAAACGCACAGCCTCTTCCCCGTTTGCAACGGCATCTGCCTTGTAGCCAAATTTTTCAAGGAGTTTTATTGCCAGTTTCTGGTTAATGATGTTGTCTTCCGCTATAAGTATTTTTATATTTTTCTTTCGTGTATCTGCAACGGTATGCCGTGTAATAATTTGCTTTTTTTCCTTGTTCATTACATCCTTCCTGCTGAAGGACATTACAAGACAATCAAAGAGTTGACTGCGTCTTATAGGTTTAATCAGGTAGGCTGAAAAACCAGCATCTCTTACCTCTGCTGAATCTCCTCTCATACCACGGGACGAGAGCATTATTAATATTGTGTCCTTTATTGCTTGATCTGACTTTATAAGCCGGCCAAATTCAATCCCATCCATACCGGGCATCTGCATATCGCTCATAACACCATCATAGGGAGCGTTTGCTTTTACCGCCGCCTTTAAAAGTATCAAACCCATCTCCCCGCTCCAGGCCGTATCACACACAAACCCCCATGTTTCAAGATAGCGTTGTATAATAAGAAGGTTGGTTTTATTGTCATCAACAACAAGGAATCTTTTGCCTCTTATATCTTCAGGAGGCGTTAGGACAGTTTCAACTACGCCCTTTTGTTTTTCCAAAACAACAGTAAACCAGAATGTTGACCCTTCTCCTTTAACACTTTCAACTCCTATTTCTCCTCTCATGAGCTCAACAAGCTTTTTGGAGATTACGAGACCCAGTCCTGTCCCGCCATACCTCCTTGTTGTTGATGCATCCACCTGATGAAAAGACTGGAACAGTCTGTTTATATCTTCCCTCGAGATTCCGATACCCGAATCCTTGACACTGAATTTTAATACCACCTCATTTTCATCTTCCTTAATGCCTGAGACATGAAGGAGCACCTCTCCATGCTCTGTAAACTTAACGGCATTACTTGTAAGATTAATGACGATTTGGCGAAGTCTTCCAGGGTCGCCGCAGAGCAGTGAAGGCACATCAGGTTCTATCTCGTATATAAACTCGAGCCCCTTCTTTTGAGCGGTAATAGCCGGTAAGGAAACCATTTCATCCAGGGCATTTCGAAGATCAAAATCGAGGGTTTCAAGATCAAGTTTTCCTGCCTCAATCTTTGAAAAATCAAGGATATCATTGATTATTCCCAAAAGGGCGTCAGACGACTTTCTGATAATATCGAGATACTCTACCTGTTCTTTATCAAGTTTTGTGTCCAATAACAGACCGGCCATACCGATTATTGCATTCATCGGGGTTCTTATTTCATGACTCATATTTGCAAGAAATTCACTCTTGGCCTTATTTGCCCGGACTGCTTCATCCTTGGATTTTTTAAGTTCCAGTTCTACATGTTTACGGTCGGTGATATCTCTGATAAAGGCTATTCCGGCCGGTTTATTGTTATACATAAACCTTGCGGCCGATACCTCAATATTTATAACTGAGCCATCTTTTCTTATGCACCTGTGTTCATAACTTTGCCCTCCCAGATCACCCTTCTCCCTCGCACTGCTACGTGTTCTCACCATATTAACATCATCAGGATGAATAAGATTATATATTCCAACCTTATTTATCTCTTCCAAGGATTCATATCCATATATGTTCAGGTATCTTTTGTTTGTGTATACAAGGCCCCCTTCTTGTATTATGGATATGCCATCATTGGAATTCTCTATTGCTGTTCTGTATCTCTGCTCACTCTCCTTTAGTTCCTGCTCTATCCTTTCACGATCCTTTATCTGTTTTTTGAGTTCACTGTTTGCCTTCTCAAGCTCACGAGTTCTCTCTATAACCCTTTGTTCCAGTTCATTCTTAGATTCTAACAATTTCTCCTGGTATTGCCTGGTTTCTGCCAAATCAGAATATATTGCAAATCCGCCTATCCTTTTTCCATTGTTCTCAATCATGGAAACCCTGCACATCACAGGAATCTTTTTACCCTCCTTTGTTATTCGGACAGTCTCATACTCAACCCTGTTTTCCTGATACAATAGTTGCATCATCTGCTCATGCTTTTGATGGGTCTCTTCAGGAATAAACAAGGGCTCGATTTTATTACCGATTGCATCTTCAGACGTAAAACCGAATATCCGGGTAAACTCCCCGTTAATATGGGTAATATAGCCGTCAGTATTGGTAACCACAATCCCGACCTGGGCATTATTGAAGATATTTTCAAAAATTATGCCTCTTATCTCTTTGTCCAAAATGTGTTCATTGATACTTTTCATGTATGTTTTCCTGTTTACATGATTAACCGGGAAGAAACATTTTCTTTTTATGCAATAGTTATGCCCCATGATGAAACATACGATCACTAATAATATCAATAAATTGCTACTATGTATAAAAAGTATGTCAAAATATTGATCAGAGAGTGGTACTAATGTGACATATTGATTACTTATGCTTAAATGAAATGTAATTTCTGGCAAATCTGTTAACAGCGGGGATTATGGTTTTTTCGGCCAGAGGGAAATACATAAATTGGCTGTTAATTAGTTGTATTAGTCGGGTAAGAATTCCTCTTGGCATTACTTGTAAAATCAAAAATAAGGATTGGTCATTTTTTCACGCCCTATTGTGGAAGAGGGACTCATACCATAGTCATGGCCCGGCCATACAACAGTGTCATCAGGCAGAGTCAGGAGTTTATTTTTTATAGAAGAGATATACTGGTTATAGTCTCCGCCCGGGAGATCTGTTCTTCCTATTGCCCCTACGAACATGGTGTCACCGGTAAAAAGGTTCCCGTCTGCATAAAGGCATATACCTCCACGGCTGTGTCCGGGGGTATGAATTACCTTTATTTTACAATCCCCAATTACTATATCATCATTATCTTTTACATGCAGGTCTGCATCAGGTGAGGGAGGAAAACCCATCTGTACTGCATGGGTACGTCCCTCAGGCGAATTAAAGAGCTTATCATCCTCTTCATGCATAATAATCATTGCGCCGGTCAGTTCTTTAACCCTTGAATTCCCCCCTGTATGATCAGGATGGCCATGGGTATTTAAAATATATTTCAGATGTAATCCCTTCCGGTTTATCCTTTCAACGATATAATTTTCATCCCCTGCCGGATCAATAACCAGAGCCTCTTTAGTCCCTGGGCATGAGACCAAATAGCAAAATACATCCATGAATCCCACTTTTATCTGTTCAATATCCATTTCCTTCTCCATTAAAATTACAGCGGCGGTAATCTGTCTATAAGTGAAAAGATCTCCTTTTCACAACCTTTAAAACCAGGCGAAATATCTTCCCTTTTGATCCTAATGAACTCTCCTTTGCTCTTTGCAAGCAGGGTGTTTTGTTTATCCCTGAGTTCACCTTTAACATGAATAATCTTCTCATCATCTTCAGAGGCGGCAATACTGCCACTGACCACAAGGCGGATACCGGTTTGAACCGGTTTAATATATTTTATCTCCATTTTTCTGGTAACAAAAAAAATCCGCTTGAAATAGAGGATTGCCCAGGACATGACCTCATCCAGAAGGGTCGATATAATACCGCCATGTGTAATATCCGCCCACCCCGCATGATATTGGCCAAGGGTTATTTCAGAGCAGACTTTATTACCTGAGACATAGAATTCAAGATTCAATCCTATCGGATTTGAAGTCCCGCATGCAAAACAAAAATAGCCTTCAGGTTTCTTTATCATTATTTTTGAATCAGTCATCATATAAATTATCTTACATCAAAATGAATGCCTGTTTTTAAATGAATAATATGGTGATGATATTTCTTCAAGATAATTAACAGGATCTTCGGGGAAAAAAGGAGAGGTATTTCTCTTCAACCCATCTGAGGATATTTCCCCTTACCAGTTTTTTCATATTCGTGACTGAAGATCCTATCAATTTGACAAATGAATCCTAAAGGCTGAAATCGAATTCTCTTCCATTCTTTTGTGATCTCATTACCATTACTTTACATAGATCATACATGACCTTAAATGGTTGGATATCGGTAATGCTGTAAACAAACCGTCCATTATCCATAGCTATAGATTCCGGGTCATCTCCCTTCTCAAGCCTGTCTATGGTATTAATATGATATCTTTTAGTAGCTTCCATTGCCTTTTTAAGATGTTTTTTAACATCTCCTTCAATAATACAGTTATGGCTCAAAACCGCACGTTTTGCCGGAAGAGTTTCCTGTTTTTTAATGCTTTGGCAGTAACTCTCAAGAGAGACAAAATAATTCGGCCAGAAGGCATCCTTTTCAGGAACATAAAATCCGGTTGAATCACCCGCTATCAGGGTCCCTGCATTTTTTTCAAAAAGTGAGATATGACAGTGTGAATGCCCTGCTGTTTCAAAGACATCCCATACCATACCGTTTCCGAGGTCAATAGTATCGCCTTCCTTGATTGTTTCATCCAGTTGAAAAGTATAGTCATCAAGGGCCGGGGGGAGGTCTTCTATTTCACCCTTTGCTCTCATAAGCTGCGCTATGCCTGTATCTACGAGTAAAAACTCCCAGAATAATTCTGTTTTACTGAATACTCTTTCAGCATTCGGGCTTGCAATCAGTTTTATATGTGGCCATTCTTTTTTAAAAAATGGAATCCCGCCAATATGATCAGCATGAGTATGAGTTAACACAATATATTTTATTTTTACAGGATCAATATTAAGCGATTTTATTTGCTCTAATATTATTTCAAATGTAGGTCCGGTTCCCCCTTCGATAAGCATACCGACTTTTCCCATTGAAAGAAATGCAGGAAAGGCAGGTGTACCCAGTTTGTAAAAGTTTTTTGTCACCTCAATCGGGGGATGTTGTTTGATATTCATATAATAAAGATCCTCCTGAAATTTTTTATAATTCTAATAGACTGTGATTTTTCTTGCTAGAGCAAATAAAAAACGCCGCAGCGTGTGCCCGGCGTCTTTTGACCTGTTTATTCACACACGCTATTCACGACAGGTCGCCCGCTTAAAAGAAAACAAACTATAAAATATTTTAATAGCTTGATTTTTCATCATTTTTACCTTTTTTAAGTAAATCTTACATTTCATCGTTTTTTTGTCAATATAAAAACAATAACTGAAACCACAATAGAGATAAAGATTTTTTAAAGGTTATTATTTAATCTAATACATTGTATCCTTTATCTTGCTTCTTTCATAGTCTGCCCATTCCACATACTCCTTCATCATGAATGGTATGGGCAGATTATAGGGGCATCTTGTCAGACAGTCACCGCACTGGATACAGTTTCCGGCTCTTTCTAAAACATCTTCAAATTCAGGGCTTACAAGCATCTCAGGCCCGTGGATCTTTACCATGTTTTTTATACTCAGGATCTTGTAGATAGGGATATTGACAGTGCACGGTTCACAATACATGCACCTGCGGCAGAATCTGCTTTCGAATTGCTTGTTGAGTGAGATGATCTGCTGTTTTTCATAATCGGTGAAACAATGGCCCGCTTCAGAAACCGCCAGGTTTTTATCTACCTCTTCTTTGGACTCCATTCCGGAAATAACAAGCAGGTCAGGAAAAGATAACGCCCATCTCAAGGCAAGTTCGGGTATCCCGACAACCCCGCCTGCCATGGGTTTCATAACAAGAACGCCTCTATTTTTCTCCATTGCCTTTGGAATAACAGCCCTGTAGGCTATGGGTTCGAGGATATTGAAATCCACCATTATTGTTTCAAAGAGATTGTCATCCACTGCCTTTTCCATCACATCGATGTTGCAGCTTGATATTCCAGTATGACCAATAACCCCCTCCTCCTTTGCCTTTATAAGGCCGGAAAGAGCTCCCCCTGGCGCAACAACACGCCTGTACTCTTCGTCAGTTGCAACAGAGTGGCAATGATAAATATCAATATTATCGAACTGAAGCTCCTTCAGGCTCTTTTCTATCTCTTTTCTGATACCGTCAGATGTGCGTATAATGGATTTACTGGAAACCGTTACCTTTTTTTGAGACTGTTTGACTGCTCTACCTATTCTTGCTTCGCTTGTTGAATAGCTTCTTGCGGTATCTATAAAATCTATACCCTTTTCTATTGCATAACAAACAACCTCAATCGCCTGTTCCTCGCTGATGCGCTGGAGAGGGATTCCTCCCAGACCGAGCCGTGAGGAATCAACCCCTGTATTACCGATTTGTATTCTTTTCATTTTTTTCTTTCATTAAGGATTCGGATTTTAAAACAATCAGCGCGTCCCCCTTAACCTGAATAATATTAGCGCACATATTGATACTATGATTATAGTCACCCCGCCTGAAAAATAGGTCATATCAATCCCTTTTACCAGCGCATCCGGCGCTACCTCAGAGATATCAGGCAAGGTAGTAAGTTTTGTATATGATAAGAGTGTATAAGAAAAAATTGTCCCCATAATGGGCATACCTGCTGTCTGGGCAAGGCTTCTGGTTAATGATAAAAGACCGGAGGCAACGCCAAGCCGTTCGGGCGGGGCAGCCCCCATGATTGCGCTGTTATTGGGTGTGGAAAAGGTGCCCAAGCCTATAGACAGGGGGATAAGCCTCATCAGATACCCGGCAACACCGGTTTCCGGTTTAATCGTACTTACTGCTATACACCCTACAGCCATGATGAACATACCTGTAATACTTAAACCCTGTGTCCCAAACCGGTCTGATAAATGCCCTGATATGAGAGAAAATATGGCGACACAGGCAGGGGTAACCATCATAATAAAGCCGATCTGTTTTGGTGTGTAATGGCGCACAAACTGCAGAAAAAAAGGCATCAGAAAGAATCCGCTGAGTGTCACAAATGCCAAAAAGCCCATCATCAGGTTAAAACAAAAGGTGATATTTTTAAACAGAGACATATCTACCATGGGATGCACTGTATTTTTCTCGTTATATAAAAAAAGAACAATACCTATAACAGAGATAAGGAGCAGGATCTGGACCATCACAAGACTGAACCCCTGGTCCTGGCCAATGGTCATGCCCAGCGCAAAACATCCGAGGGCAATAAACAGGGTGACAGCACCCCGGATGTCAAACCTCTGATTTGTCTCACGGGGTGGAATTTTCGGTAAAAATCTGTTAGAGGCCCATAAAGCAACTATGCCAAGAGGCACCTTAAAAAGGAATATCCAGCGCCATCCTATACTGCCCAGTATGACACCCCCGATTGCAGGGCCGAGCGCAAACGCGACTGATGACGAGCTTCCCAGTATGCCCATTGATCGCCCTCTCTCTTCCGGCGGGACAGATTCCACAATAATTGCCATGCCAAGTGCCTGGATAATTACTGCCCCCAATCCCTGCAAAACCCTGAATGTGATCATCCAACCGACATTAGGCGAAAATCCGCATAAAAGTGATCCGATTGTAAAAAGCGTAAGTCCCCAGTTGTTGAGTCTCTTCTTGTCATGCATATCACCCAGCCTTGCAACACCAAGCATGGCTGAGGTTATTATGAGATTGTATGAAATAATCACCCACTGCACAGCAACAAACTCAGTGTTTAACTGTACCATAAGCGTAGGAAGTGATACATTGATTATACTCATATCAAGTGCACCCATGAACATACCTATGCCGACTGCCAGCATGGCGCCCCATTTGCCTTCATAGGGACCTTTTATCTTGACCTGATTATTCATCTTACTCCATTTCCCTCTGCATCGTATATGCATATAGAGACCTTTGAATTTTTTTCTTTAATACCTGAATCTTGCACCGGATGTCGTATTGAGGCGTAGAAAGCCATGTGTTTATAGAGAAGTTGGAAAAATTTTAATCCGCAGGCATATCGCCTATATGGTGAGGATTAAAATTTTGAAACGACCTTTAAACACATGGCGCTTCAAGACGTAATAGATATTTGGTGCAAGATTCAGGTAATAGATAACAGGGATCATGTTTAAATACAACTATTGTAATAGACAGGATTATGTAATTACTCGTTTAAAACTCTACAAAATGTCACCAATTTTCTGTTATGAAATCTCATTATCGTCAGTTTTAGTGAAGAGTACTATACAGCCTTTATAGGCCTTGATACGGCAGGGAAATGCTTTTTCAGAATGAGATCAGATTAAAAAAAATTAAGATTTACGGTCTATATAAAGTAACCTCGAACCTTACACCGTACACCTTATACCTCGATATATTGCCTGTTTGGTGCAAATCAGGAAGGAAACAAGGTAATTTTTTATTTATGAAGGGAGGTTAGATATGGAAATGATATTTCCATATCTATTCTGACAAAATAATGGATAGAGAGTTCAAAAAAATGACACATTAACCCTTTTCCCTTTTCCATTAAATTAAAGAATATATTTCGGATGGACTAACCGATTGATATCAATAGGTAAATTAACCATTTAAAGCGCCTGTCTAATGGCACATTTCCTGCACAATGTTTTTTGCGGACTTTCTCATTCACGCCATCGGAATAATCATGTATGGGGTTATTCTTTTGTATTTTGTTGTGAATATGTGTTTTTAAATTAAGAGAGATAGAGTCTTTTGAGGTTGTGAGAAAAATAATGGAAATGCTGAAGGCTAAACACCAGGAAAACGATAATTATATACTAAAACAGCAGATCAAAGATATTCAGGAGAGATATGAAAAAAAGACCTCTGAGCTTTCTGTACTTCATGAGCTTTGCAGGGCTGTTATAAATGTTAATGATTTTAAAAAATTGTGTGAACAGATACTGGATGCAATAATTAAAAACACTGTCGCCGAGAACTGCTCGATAATGTTTCTGGACAGAAAAAAATCGAGTTTATATCTTATATGTGCAACCGATTATAAAAAACATACATATATTATTGACCCTAAAAAGATATTCTCAAAAGAGGATATTATATACACTCCTGACGCAAATAAGGGCGCTGCAGGCAGGGCCATCAGAGAAAACAAATCCATTTTGATAGAAAACACTGCCCTGTCAAATTTTTTTGCTGAAGGCCTTGAAACACGTGTTGAAATCAAGAGTCTCCTTTCTGTGCCCATGGTTATAAATGACAGGGTAAAGGGTGTTATAAATTTAAGTCACTCAGAACCCGGATTTTTCAATAAAAATGATATGAATTTATTCAGGGCTATTGGGGATTTTGTCGGTGCATCATTATATTCCTCATTAAATTACAATAAGATACAGGACAGCCAAAACAACTACAAGGCGCTTGCTGAATATTCAAACAATGGGATTGCAATCATTCAGAATGATACACATACCTATGCAAACCCCAGATATCAGGAATTGACAGGTTATACATTTTATGATCTGCAGAGGTATTCCATAGAAAACCTGATCGATTTTTCGTACCAGCCAACAGACCTTACATCAATACTTGATGACCTGAAAAGGCATTCCGGAAATGAACTTTTCAATGCCAGAATTATAAAAAAAAATGGGTCAAAACTTGATGTAGAAATTAGTATCTCTTCGATGTTGTATTATGACAGAAGAACTTTTGTCATCTCGATACTGGATATCACAGACCGGAAGACACTCGAAAGACAGCTCATTTATGCACAGAAGATGCAATCAATGGGAACACTTGCCGGTGGTATTGCCCATAACTTCAATAATCTTCTTATGGGAATCCAGGGGAACACATCTATTGCCCTGCTTGAGATTAAAGATGACCACCCATTCTATAAAAACCTGATTAATATAGAAAAACTTGTCAGAAACGGTGCAAATCTGACCAATCAGCTACTAGGATATGCAAGAGAAGGGAAATTTGAGATAAAACCTATAGATATAAATCTGGTAGTAAAGGAAACCTCAGAAACCTTTGGTGCTGCAAGAAAGGATATCCATATTATTCTTGATCTTGCCACTACCCTTGGCAGAGTAAAGGCTGACCAGGGGCAGATTGAACAGACATTGTTAAACCTTTATGTAAACTCGGCGGATGCCATGCCTCAAGGCGGGACACTTACTATCAGGACATCTAATGCCACTGGAAGTGATATAGGTAATAAAACTTACAAGGCAAAACCGGGTAATTATGTCCTCATTTCAGTTAAGGATACAGGGCTTGGCATAGACCCAAAGATAATCGACAGGGTATTTGAGCCATTCTTTACTACTAAGGGACTGGCCCGTGGAACTGGTCTTGGTCTGGCCTCTGCATACGGAATAATAAAAGGGCATGGCGGATATATAGATGTTACATCAATAAAGGGAAAGGAAACCACTTTCAGTATATATCTACCTTCAACTGAGGAATCTATCGGAAAGGAAGAAGAGATGGCTGACGAACTGATAATGGGAACAGGAACGATTCTGCTGGTTGACGATGAAGAAATTATTATTTACGCCGGCGAACAGATGCTTAAAAAGCTGGGTTATAAGGTTATTGTGGCAAAAAGCGGAAAAGAAGCCCTTGATATTTTTAACAAAGAAAAAGAAAAGATAGATCTTGTACTACTGGACATGGTTATGCCAGGTATCGGAGGGGGAGAAACCTATACAAAACTAAAAGGAATGGATAATACAGTCAAGGTACTGCTCTCCAGCGGTTACGGCCTGGATGGACAGGCCAGGGAAATCATGGATAAAGGGTGTAATGGATTTATTCAAAAACCTTTTAACCTTAAAATCCTGTCACGAAAAGTCAAAGAGATGCTGGATAGTTGAACCCGGATTTTGCATTAGAAACCCGGGTTAAAACATGCTGACACTGCAAGTCCAAGGGGATGGCACCTTATCAGTTTTTTAAATTTCATCGATGGTCGCGCCAAGCTGACTCGATAGTTCTCTGCCGGCATCAGCCACAAGAGGTCCGTATTCTCTGATGGCTTCAGGTGTGAATAGGCCTAAAATAAGGATATATCCGATCGGTTTTCCGCTTATGTCGATAACAGGTGCTGATGAGGCATTGAGACCTGCTGCTATTTCACCAATATCAACTGAATACCCGGTTTTTCTGCACTCTTCAATTTCTTTTAATAGCCGCGCTTTATCGAAATTCTCCGGCTTACCATGAAAAAAGAGTTTTTCTTTAGAAAGCAGAGTATTAAGATCTGCCTCAGACATAAATGCTGCAATAGCCTTTCCATGGGCTCCATAAGAGATAGGCATATGATTACCTACACGGATCGTCACACCGATATTCCTTTCACTTTCGTAACGGGACACCACAACTACCGTATCACCGTCAATTATTCCAAGCACCGCGGTTCCGTTAACTCTATCGCAAAGATCTTTCAGTATGGGCTCTGCAAAAGCTATTACATTGATACCATCCAGAACTTTTCGAGAAAGTGCGATCAGGCCGGTTCCAAGAGAATAGCCCTTTTTACGGCCTCTGCTTTGAACCAGCTTGAAGAGCTGTAAGGTATGCAGAATACCAAATGCCTTACTTTTATGAATACCCACATCTTCACATATTTCGGTTAATCCCATGTGAGATGATTTTGAACCTGCGAGGCATAATAGAACACGTATAGCCTGTTCAACCGCCGGTACAATATATTTGTTATCTTTGTCTTTATTTTGCATATTTTGTTTCACACCCAGAACCTTTGTTTTATCTATTTCCTTTAGATTAAAACACCTGTGATGTCAAGGATAATGTCCTTCTATAATAAACTATATAACCCCTCAATAGGATTGACAGTTGAATCATGTTCCGATAGGATTCCGATTATGTTATTTTTAATAAATAGACATCGACTCTTCTCCCGGGTCTTATATTATAAAAGTTTACATATATGACCCTAACCGGTTGCATTAATAAGGAGGAAATAAATGGCAGGCGCTTATACAGGTAAAATATTATTAGTTGATTTAACATCAGGCACCTACAGAACAAAAACATTACCTGAAGATATTATTAAAAAGTACATAGGCGGATATGGTATCGGTGTCAAAATTCTGTATGAAATGATAAAGCCGGAAGCCGATCCTCTTGGTCCTGACAATGCTATTGGTTTTATGTCTGGTTTATTAAATGGGACAGGGGCACTTTTTGGGGGCCGTTATACGGTTGTATGCAAGTCCCCGGTTACAAAGGGCTGGAATGATGCCAACTCGGGTGGTTTTTTCGGACCTGAGCTAAAAAAGGCCGGCTTCGATGGGGTAATAGTGACAGGGGTCTCTAAAAAACCTGTATATATCTATATAAATGACGGAAATGTTGAGATACGTGATGCATCAAAGCTCTGGGGAAAGGATAGCGTAGAAACGCTTGAAGGTCTTATTCACGAGACAGGTGAAAAAAAACTGAGGGCCGCAGTGATTGGTCAGGCGGGTGAAATGTTTTCTCCAATGGCATGTGTAATAAATGACAAGCACCGTGCTGCAGGAAGGGGCGGATGTGGAGCGGTTATGGGTTCAAAAAAACTAAAAGCCCTGGCAGTAAAAGGAACCGGTAAATTCATTGTAGCAAGGCCTGAGGAGTTTAAATCCATATCTTCAGAAATAACACAGGCCATGAAAGAGGGCCCTATGGCCGGTATGATTCAGGGATTCGGGGCATTTGGCACAGGATCAGGCACAGGCGGAAATATTATGAAGGGTGACACCCCTGTTAAAAACTGGGGTGGGGCAGGTGAAACAGATATGGGAGAAGCTGAGGCAGAAAAACTCTCTACCCCCACCTATGATGCCAAATATAATGCTGGTAAATATGCCTGTGCTAACTGCCCATTGGGCTGCGGTGCCCATTACAGCGTTAAGGAGGGCAAATGGCCAGCGCCAGACACCGACAGACCCGAATATGAAACACTCGGGGCATTCGGGGCAATGATGCTCAACAGTAATGCCGAATCAGTAATAAAATGCAATGATATCTGCAATAAATATGGTCTCGATACCATTTCTGTTGGCGCCACTATTGCCTGGGCAATGGAGTGTTATGAAAAGGGTATCATCACAAAGAAAGAAACCCAAGGGATCGAACTGACCTGGGGGAATGCTGATGCCATTGTTGAGATGACCCAGGCTATAGCCGACCAGAAGGATTTTGGTAAAATACTGGCCCTTGGTTCAGAGGCAGCAGCAGACAAACTGGGCAAAGGCAGGGAATATCTCCAGAACGCAAGGGGCATAGAACTGCCTATGCATGACCCAAGATTTGCCCCCGGTTTTGCCAGGACATATAGATATGATCCCACACCCGGCCGTCATGTAAAGGGAGGGGCAGGGATCATTCAAATGAATATGCCGCCTGAACTCAGATATGGTGTTGAAGACAATGGTCCAATGGATGCCCATAATACCTTTGAAACAGAGGTACAGAACAGTGCAGGTCTATGCGCCTTCAGTAATTTTGCAGCACCTCCGGGAACCATGGCTAAATATATTGCTGCCGTAACAGGATGGGATTTTACTGAAAAAGACCTGATTGATACCGGCAAAAGGATATTTAACCTAAGGCATGCCTTTAACCTGAAGGCAGGAATTGACCCGACAGAGGATATATTGACCAAAAGGGCAACAGGAGAACCGCCTTTGACCGCAGGTCCGCTTAAAGGTGTAACAATAGACATAAAAAAACAGATAAACCAATTCTGCGAAAATATCGGTTGGGATAACGATACCCTTAAACCAACAAGAAAATCGCTTGAGGAACTGGGCGGGATGGAAATGGTGATACAAGATCTTTTTGGTAATTAAGTCATTTCACCACTAAGTACACGGAGATTTAGCTTTATAATTACTTCTCAGTACCCTTGCGGTAAAAAGTATTTTAGGATTTTCCGCATGTCTAATCTCTTTTGAGACTAATCCCAGCGGTAGGTAGCGGTAAATGTAACCGTTTCAGAACTGTTTAATGATTTGTAATCCTGGTTTTTTCTGCCATAATAAAAATTTGCCTTTATTCCATATGACCATCTCCAGCCGGGAGAATAGGTTGCATTCAACACCATCATACTCCACGGATTCCGGCTCTCATATATATACATAAACATTGAATATATCTTCAGATTATTAAAGTATGTACTTGCATTGACATTTATCAAATGGGATGGATAGACTCCTTCCATATAATCCGGATTATTGCGGTCATTGAATGGAACTGCATAATTGTAGCCAACCCCCCAGTTAATCCCCATTGAAGACTGCAGCCAATCTATATTGTTATTTCCTTCATAGGATATACCAACTATCCATTGATCATAGTCCTCTTTTATACTCCAGTAATCAAAATCATTTGTACCAAATCTATATGCTGTCTCAACCCTCACCGTAGGTGAAATACCCTGATGAAAAAAACTCATGAATGGCAATTTATATGAAAGTGCAGCAGCAAGGTTGTTATTACCTTCATAATAATCTGAATTAAGTTCATGTAACAGGATATTGGCTGGATTATTCAGGGTATCGAGATAATAGAAAGCCGGGGTTAGATGATTTATTTCACCTCCATGCCACCCATAAAGGCCTAGTACAGCCTCGTTAACCGGTATAGTTATGCCAAGGCCATAACTCAAATTACCCGTGTTTAAACTGAATGTATCACTGATGCCGGCAGGTATTTCTCCATTTTGTCCGTAAAATTGTTGCCGGGAAAATGAGGATTTCAATGTCAGTTCAATATTCAGAAGAGGGATATATTCAAATGGAAGAGCGGTTTGGTACTCCATTTTTGTCAACCATGAAGGGGTTGTTAATGAATTAAAGGCAATCCAATCACTGCTCCCTTGCAAATCAACAGGAGCGTATATATCATCGGCCCCTGATCCATCTTTTAAATACCAGTTATCACCGGAGTGATTCACTTCTTCATCAGATTCTTCTAATGCCTGGGGTTTATTATCAGATTCGGTCGTAAGGGGTTTATTATCATCATCGCCAAACCCCAGCCATTTGGTCATATATTTAATAAATTGGATAGGTCTTTCAGTAATGTATGACAGATCAAATGCCAGGCTTGTCTCTGTAAACCCAAACAGGGTTATAGCGACAAACAATGTCATGAAAAATCCTTTTGTCTTTTTCATGCCCCCTCCAGAGAAATACATTTTATCAACATTTTATGAATTGCCTTGTTCCCCATGATGCATCAAAGAATGACTATATTTTATTTAAAATATGAACAGATCAAAATTAATCATTACTATTGGCAATTCATACCATATTATTTTTATTACCCCCTCTTTAAGAGAAACAGAATAAACTTTTTTTTCTGTAAATACAAGAACTTTTATACCAGTTATTGAACTTTTTTTTATAAAATTCTCTAATTTTAAAATCTACATTGACTGATTCAAGTCTGGCATGGATATCTGTTATTTACCTCATCGGCATTTTTTATTTCCCTTCCCCAAAAACCTTTACTGAAAGCTGAGGATTTAACCTAAGTCATGCAAAAATCAGATTGGAACTGATCTGTTTTTCTTCATTCAATCACTTCATTCCGAGAATATAGCCTCCACAAAATCAGGGGCATTAAACAGTCTCAAGTCATCTATCTTTTCACCTATCCCTATAAATTTTATAGGTATCCCAAGTTGCCTTGATATGCCGACAACAATCCCGCCTTTTGCAGTACCATCAAGCTTTGTCAAAATAAGGCCATCCAGGCCTATGGTTTTATGAAACATCTCTGCCTGAGAAATAGCGTTCTGCCCGGTTGTTGCGTCAAGTACCAGCCAGACATGATGGGGTGCACCAGGGAGTTTCTTTTCAGCTACCCGGTAAATCTTGCTGAGTTCCTCCATAAGATTCACCTTTGTATGTAACCGGCCGGCCGTATCAATCAGGAGCACATCCATTTTTCTACTGATAGCCGCACTGATTGCATCATATACAACAGCAGATGGGTCTGCACCTTCACTCTGCCTGATAACCTCTGCACCAACCCGCTCTCCCCATATAGTAAGCTGTTCCACTGCTGCTGCCCTGAAGGTGTCTGCTGCTGCGAGCATCACTTTTTTACCTTCCCGCTTTAAAAATCCTGCGACCTTTCCAATGGTTGTGGTTTTTCCTACACCGTTTACACCGATCACCATAATAACCAGGGGCTCCCCGGGTTTTGGCTGTTTAGCTAGCGGTTCTTCAACAGTTAAAAATTCAACTATTTTTTCCTTGAGTGCAGCCTTTAACTGCAAAGGATTATTTAGGTTTTTTCTTTCCACTCCTTCCCTCACAAGCCTTATCAGTTCCTGTGAGGCATTTACACCAAGGTCAGAGGTAAAAAGTATCTCTTCAATCTCATCAAGAAGTTTTTCATCTATCTCTCTTTTTCCAAGGAATAGCCGGTCAAGTCTCCCTGAAAGCCCCTCTCTTGTCTTTGCAAGCCCCTGTTTCAGGCGTTTGAAAAATCCTCCTGTCTCTTCCTGTATTTCCCCGCTTTTTCCATTTTTTTTAGATTTGAATCCGAACATTCCCAATTCTCTTTCCGTGTTTTTTATTATTTCAGTCATAAATATATGAACGTAAATATCTAGAACAGAGGATAAGGGAATATCACACTTACTGCCCGTATGTATAGGTAAAAGACTATTGAAACTGATAAAGGCTTATTGCAGCGACATGGGACAACAAGCTTGGTGGCAGTTAACAGAGGGGTTATAAATAAGTCCCCCTGAGTATTCAGGGGGCTTTAAAAGGGCAAATTTAAAAATTCATATTTAAGTGGTCTTATTTCAGCAATTCTTTCAAAATCATGGTCTTGATGTAATAGTAATTCCAGTGACTCTATTGCAAGACTGGCAATGCAACAATCAATAGGGCTGTTAATTGTTATACCGGATCTTCTGAGTTTAAAATACATCCGTGCGGCTTCGCTCCAGGTGTTTTCGCCGGCTTCAATAATGTAGTATTGACTCTTCAGATATTCATTCAGACGCTTCCATTCTAACTCATCCTTTTCACCATGCAGGAGCTCAAGTTGGGTAAAATGTGTGAATACAATAGTATCAGAAGAGGTCTTGTCACGAAAGGCGTTTACCAGGCTCCCGTCCTTATCTCTAAGGATATGGACCCATAAGGATGTATCAACAAGAATCATTTCCTAATTTCCTCATCTCTTTATAATCGAATCCTAAAATAGCATTTCCCGATGTTTGCCCACTATATTAAATTTGAGCCTTGAGCTCTGAGCTTCCCCCCCCCCTCTCTTATTGTTTTTTTATTCGATGTTCAATGTTCGATGTTCATTCTTTTTTTCTTTGAGCTTTGAGCCTTGAGCTTCCAGCTTTCCTGCTTTTCCTAATAGCCTTTAGCCTAAAATGCTACAGCCTATCTTCCTAATTGTTCATTGATCATTGATTCCTGATATCTGATCATTGTTCATTGATAACTGATAAAGTTCATTGATAATTGAAAACTTTTCTGCTAATAAAAACCAGTCAAAAAAATAAGCAATCCCAAGTAGTTAAATAATGACAATTATGACAAGAAATGATTTAAAAAACCTTGAAGCAACCCTTTGGCAAAGCGCAGACACATTAAGGGCCAACTCTGATCTGAAATCTACAGAGTACTCTACGCCTGTGCTTGGACTAATTTTCCTCAAATTTGCAGACAACAAATACAGCCTGCATGAAAAAGCTATTTTGAAAGAATATAAAAGCCTAAAAGGGACCCGCAGGGAAAAACCCATCAGCGAAATCGCCGTTGAAAAATGCGGTTTTTATTTGCCTGACCATGCCCGGTACGACTACCTTTTGAATCTCCCTGAAGAAGCGGATATTGATCAAAAAATCAAAAAGGCTATGGAGGCAATCGAAGAATACAAACCGGAACTCAAAGGCATTCTTCCTCAGGATGAATACTTCCGCCTTACACGTACCGATAAAAACATCCCTATGAAGCTATTGAAAAATTTTTCCAATATCCCTAAAGACGCGGACGGCGATATGTTTGGCCAGATCTATGAGTATTTTCTGGGTAATTTCGCCCTGGCTGAGGGACAGGGAGGTGGAGAGTTCTTTACACCACGTTCTGTTGTTCGCCTGATGGTAGAGATCATAGAACCGCACAATGGCACTGTCTTTGACCCGGCCTGCGGTTCGGGAGGCATGTTTGTCCAGTCGGCAAGATTTATTGAGCGCCGCATAAAGGAGATGAAACAAAAAAGGGATGCTGATCTCTTTGTTTACGGCCAGGAAAAGGCCCTTGAAACGGTCAAGCTTGCCCTTATGAATATTGCAGTCAATGGGCTTAGGGGTGATATCCGGCAAACAAACACCTATTATGAAGACCCCTTTGACAGCTTCGGCAAGTTTGATTATGTACTCGCTAATCCACCATTTAATGTTGACGATGTAAATTTAAGCAGGGTAGAGACAGACAGACGTTTTAACACCTATGGTGTTCCACGGAAAAAGACCAAGGTCAAGAAAAAAGACCAGGGAACAGAAACCGTGCCCAATGCAAACTACCTCTGGATCAATATCTTTGCCACATCCCTAAAACCCACTGGACGGGCCGCGCTGGTTATGGCCAATTCTGCTTCAGATGCCAGGCATAGCGAAGCTGATATTCGTAAAACCCTGATTGAGAATAATCTCATCTATGCAATGCTGACCCTTCCATCAAATATGTTCTACACGGTCACCCTGCCAGCCACACTCTGGTTTTTTGACAGGGCTAAAAAAGACGACCGCATACTTTTTATTGATACCAGGAATATATTCACTCAAATAGACCGTGCCCACCGTGAATTCTCCGAAGAGCAGATCCACAACATCGCAGTTATAAGCAGTATGCGACGTGAAAAGAGGGAGGATTTTATTAGGTTGATTCACAGCTACTTTGACAAGGGCATGGAAAAACTCATCAATAACAAGGAGTCACTCAAAAATGTGGTTGTAACCCTGATCAATTATCTCAAGGCATTTAAAGAAAACGACTTTCCTGATTTTACAGGCAGGCTTGAGGCAATCAAGGTTATGGAGAAAAGACACAAGGATTATCTGTCGAAGTTCGATATAAAGAATCTGGATAATACAAACAAAATCCAAAGAAAACTGGCTGAATCATTCCATCCCTTCTTTACTGAAATACATGAAATGCTGCGCTCCATTGATAAAAAGGTCCGGGGTTTTGAAAAAGACCATCCCAACAAAAAGGAGACCAAAGCAATAAAAACTGAACTGGAAGCCCTGCATCAGGAGATTAAAGATGCTGAGTATTTCTTCAGTCATATAAACTGGCTTCAGGAGAGGTTCCCTCATGCAAAATATGAAGACGTGACCGGCCTCTGCAAACTGGCTACTGTTGATGAAATCAGGGAACAGGACTATTCTCTGAATCCGGGCCGGTATGTGGGTGTGGTCATAGAAGAAGATGGAAAGACCGAAGATGAATTTAGAGAAGAGATACTTTCCATGAACCAGGAGTTGAATAAACTGAATAAAGAAGCAAGAGAGCTTGAAGAAAATATTCATCACAACATACTGGAACTGACTGGAGAAGGTTAATGAAATATCGGATGTATGTAGATGAAGTGGGAAACCCTGATCTGGAGAGCAGTGATAACCCCAATCATCGTTTTTTAAGCCTTACTGGTGTTATTATCAGTTTGGATCATGTTAAAGAAGTCATACATCCTGAAATGGAGGCACTCAAAACTAAATATTTTTCTTCTCATCCTGATGATCCTATTATTTTTCACCGGAAAGAAATGCTAAATGGCAAAGCGCCTTTTCAAGTTTTAAAAGAGCCAGGTATAAGAAAGTCATTTGACAAGGATTTTTTAGCCTGTTTAACCCGTTGGGAATATGTGGTTATCACGGTCTGCCTTGATAAAAAGAAACATCGTGAAACATATACTACCTGGCGTTATGATCCATATCACTACTGTATGGCTATTTTAATGGAACGTTTTACTTTTTGGCTGAATCGGCAACAAGCAACCGGTGATGTTATGGCAGAATCAAGAGGTGGGAAGGAAGATCTGAGGCTTAAAGATTCCTTTCATCGACTTTGGGAACAGGGGACAGAATATGTTGAACCCTCCTCTTTTCAACGAACCCTTACGAGCCAGCAACTCAAAGTCAAACCTAAAACAGCCAATGTGAGTGGGCTACAATTGGCCGATATTGTTGCACATCCAAGCCGTGCGGAAATACTTCATAAAGAAGGGTTGCTTGGTCGCCCACTTGCTCTTTTTTCAGAAAAAATTATTGAGATTTTACAACAGAAATATGACCGGCAGAAAGGAATCATTTTTGGTAGAAAATTTTTATAGGGCAAAAAAAAGGCCCTTTCGGGCCCGATGGCTTTCGCCATCCACCTCTGGAAAACCAGATTGGTTAAAAGTTTAGCATAATGATAACGGATGTCAAGACAAAGATTTTTTTTATTGATGAAGTTCAGTGTTTAACATAGGAAAAAGTCAGATACTGTATAACAATTTTAGAATTGTAATAGATCATTATTGGGGCAGGAAAGAGGAGTAAGAGATCCAGTGACAACTTTAATTTTTAATTCGAAAGTTACTTCGGAACCACCACCCTGCTTTATTGGCACTGACAGGTAAGGAATGAATTCATTGTTTTACTACTTAACTGTGCCTGAATGAATTCCCGAGACAGTGTCTCGGAATTTTAGCATTGATGCGCTTAAGAGTACACAAAAGTCCCTAGCTAAAAGGTATGAGGTAAAGAAATAAAAAATAAAGATATGGATAAAAAGCTCTTTTGGAGTTGATAGAGTTACATATAAACGCAACTTATCAATATGTCGATATCGGCGACATGAAAAAATAACGTGTCGATAAATAGCATATAAATCGACACGATTTATATGCTATTTAAGCAATAATAGTCTGTTAGATATATAAAACAGAGGTTTTCAAGTGTTATAAATTATGCACTGATCTTGATGAGATCGGTGCATATGTGAAAAATATGCACTGGGGAAGTATATTTTAAAGGCTATATAGAGAAACGTGCCCGATTAAATCGAATATTTGTACACGTTTTTACTATATGGGTAAATTAGGGACATGAAAAAAATAAAATTACTTTGTAGAGATTTTAATGATGAGTGTTTTCCAACAAACGAAACTAAAGAATGTTGCTAACATATTCTCGGGATATGCTTTTAAAAGTCAGGATTTTCGTGACAATGGCGTACCAGCAATAAAAATTACAAATATCAAAAATGGCTATATTGATCTTACAGAAACTGGAACGCAATACCTTTACGAATATTTCTTAACGAAAGTAGATAAAAAATTTATCGTAAAATGCGGAGATGTTTTAATATCTCTTACAGGATCTCATCTGACCCAACCGAATTCAGTTGTGGGGCGTGTAGCATTATATAAAAATACGAGTGTAAGCCTATTAAATCAGAGAGCAGGAAAGTTAGTAATTCAAGACAAGGAAAAATGTGATCAGAGGTTTTTATTTTATTTACTTTCGACGAGTACTCTCAGAAAAGAAATTGCTTTACTGGCTTTCGGTGCTGCAAATCAGGCAAATGTCAGTCCAAAAGACATTGAAAAAATAAAAATTTTTCTCCCACCTCTCCCCATTCAAAAGAAAATAGCTGCTATACTTTCTGCCTACGACAACCTGATTGAAAACAACAACCGCAGGATTGCCATTCTGGAGAAAATGGCTGAGGAAATCTATCGAGAATGGTTTGTGCGAATGCGTTTTCCCGGTCATGAGAAAGTGAAGTTTCATAAGAGACTGCCTGAAGGGTGGGAGATAGTAAAATTAGGAAGAATAATAAACTTGACTATGGGGCAAAGTCCTCAGTCACAATTTTATAATACTACCGGTGACGGTCTGCCTTTTAATCAAGGGGTTGGGACTTATGGAGATCGGTTCCCTAAAAAAGAAAATTACTGTTCGGTTAGAGGAAGGATTGCCTTAAAGGGAGATATTCTTTTTAGTGTTAGAGCACCAGTTGGACGATTAAATATTGCGGATTGTAAAATGATAATCGGAAGAGGTCTCGCAGCCATAAACCATAAAAAGGGCTATAACTCCTATTTATTTTACCTACTCAAAAATAATTTTAGTGACGAGGATATTCATGGTAATGGTTCGATATTTAATTCAGTTGGAAAAGATGAGTTAAACAAATTTCCAGTCATCAATCCAACGGAATATCTAATCGATAAATATAATAAAATCTCAAGTATGTTAGATTTGGAAATCGAAAATCTTTTTAATGCAAACAAAATGCTTAGACAATCTCGAGAATCTCTCCTCTCCCGCCTCGTCTCCGGCAAGTTATCGGTCGAAGATCTGGATATCAGATTTCCTAAGAGCATGGAGGATAATGGTGCCTAATTTTATCAGCGAAGACCGGATTGAAAAAAGTATCCTTGGTATTCTGGTAGATAAAATGGGTTACCGGCATATCAATTGCTTTACCGCTGATCCGGGTGACTTGAATGACAGGTCAAGCAGGGCTGATAAGAGTGAGGTTGTATTTACTGATATCCTCAGGGAAAAAGCAAAAGCATTTAACAAGGAAGTCCCTGACAAGGTTATTGATGAGGCCATTGAATGGTTGACCCGACGGCGCTATGCAATGAACCCGGTTCTGGCGAATAAAGAGGTCTATAATTTGATTCGTGACGGCGTACCGGTGGAATATGAAAACGTTAATGGAAAGACCGAACATGCCAGAATTACTATCATTGATTTTAATCACCCCGGTGAAAACGACTTTCTGGCGGTCTCTCAATTATGGATAAGGGGTGAAAAATATTACCGCCGACCTGATATCATCCTTTATGTCAACGGCCTACCTCTGGTGTTCATTGAACTGAAAAATTCAAATGTGAAACTCAAGAACGCCCATGATGACAACCTCTCAAACTACAGGAAGGATATACCTCTGCTCTTTCAGTATAATGCCATGTGCATCCTTTCCAATGCTGTTGAAACCAGGGTGGGCAGCTTTACTGCGGGATGGGGACATTTTTTCAACTGGCTGAGGATAGATGATGAAAAAGAAAAGATAGACAGGAAGAGTATTGAACAGCAGGGGATCAGCATTGAACGAACCATACAGAGTATTTGCCCCAAAGAAAAGCTTCTGGACTATATGGAAAACTTTATCCTTTATCACAAAGAGTCAGCTAAGATCATTGCCCAGAACCATCAGTTTATAGGCGTTAACAGGGCTATCGAATCATTTGAACAAAGGGAAACCAAGCAGGGCAAGCTGGGCGTGTTCTGGCACACTCAGGGCTCAGGCAAGAGTTTCTCCATGATCTTTCTGGTGCGCAAGATATTCAGGAAACATACCGGCAACTTTACCTTTGTGGTCATTACCGACCGGGAAGAGCTGGACGGCCAGATATATCGTAATTTTTTAAATACCGAGACAGTAAGCAAGGATGAAGCGGCCCGGCCCAAAGACAGTAAAGAGATGCGGGCGTTTCTATCCCGCAACCTGCGACTGGTGTTCACCCTGATTCATAAATTCAGGTGGGAGAAGGGAAAGGAATACCCTCTCTTATCTCCCAGAAATGATATTATAGTTATAGTGGATGAGGCCCACAGGACTCAGTACAAGGACCTGGCCGAGAATATGCGAAGGGGGCTTCCTAACGCGCAGTACATTGCCTTTACAGGCACTCCGCTTCTCGGAAGAGACCGCAAGACCAATGCCTGGTTTGGAGATTATATCAGTGAGTACAATTTTGCCCAGTCTATGGATGACGGCGCGACCGTACCGCTCTTTTACAAGAAGCGGGTACCTGAAGTCCTTATACAGAATGAAGACCTTAACGATGAATTCTACCGGATACTTGAAGATGAAAACCTTGATGAAAGACAGAAAGAGAAACTGGAAAAGGAGTTCTCCAGTGAAATAGAGGTTATAAAGCGGGATGATCGGCTGGACAAGATTGCTGAGGATATTGTGTTCCATTTTCCGCGTCGGGGCTATCTGGGCAAAGGCATGGTTGTTTGTGTAGATAAATTCACAGCGGTCAGGATGTATGACAAGGTCCAAGCATGCTGGAAAAAGGAAATAAAGAGGATTGTCGGGGAGATAAATAAAACTGGAAACGATATAGAAAAACAGCGGTTAAAAAAGATTCGCGAGTACATGCAGACCGTGGAAATGGCGGTAGTGGTCAGTGAAGAGGCAAAAGAGGAAGAAAAATTTGCAGAGAAAGGGCTGGATATCAAGGTTCATCGGAAGAAGATGGAGGCTATTGATGATAACGGCCATGATATTGAGTTCCGGTTTAAGAACCCGGAAGATCCTCTGCAACTGGTATTTGTCTGTGCAATGTGGCTGACAGGGTTTGATGCGCCGACAGTGTCAACGCTGTATCTGGATAAGCCCATGAAAGACCACACACTCATGCAGACCATTGCCAGGGCTAATCGAGTCACACCTTATGAAATAAATGGCGTGGTTAAAAGAAACGGCGAGATTGTTGACTATTATAATGTATTTCGGAATATGAAGCGGGCGTTATCAGAATATGCATTGGGGAGCGAAAATAAAGCAGATGAGATGCCGGTTCATGAAAAGAAAAACCTTTTTACTCTTCTGGATGATGCCTTGAATCAGGGCGTTGCATTTTGTTCTGGCATTGATGTTGACCTGGAGAGTGTGCTTCATTCTCAGGAGACCTTCAAAAAGATTAAGCAGTTTGAGGATTTTGCTGACAGGATTCTGGAAAAGGATGTCCTCAGAAAAGAATTCTTTGTATATGAAAACACTATCACAGCCCTGTATGAAGCTTGCAAACCTGAGATATTAAACGACAGGTCACGACCTCTTGTCCCTGTGTTTCAATATTTAAGGGGTATGATCGACGCTATTATACAAAGAACCGATATAGAGTCTGCTAAACAAAGGATCTCCGAACTTCTTGACCAGAGTGTTGTAACAACCGGTGAAGCGCTGACATCCCCATCCCATGAATATCATATCAGGCAAAAGGGAAGAACATGGGACCTTAGCAGGATGGATTTTGAAAAACTGAAATTGGAATTTGAGGTCAAAGAACATAAGAACATCGAGATAACTGACCTTAGGGGATTCATAAATGATAAGCTGGATAAAATGATCCATCAAAATACAATGCGAATCGCCTTTGCACAGAAATTTCAAGAAATCATTGATGCCTACAATGCAGGCAGTTCTTCGGTTGAGGATTATTATAACGATCTGGTCAACTTTGCTGAGAATTTAAAAGAAGAGGAAGAGCGTCATATTCGGGAGGGTTTGACTGAGGATGAGCTTGAACTCTTTGACATCCTCAAGAAAGACAAAATGACCAAAGATGAAGATCAAAAGGTTAAGCTGGCGGCCAGGTCTTTGTTGCACCGGTTGCTTGAGGAGCATCCCAGGGTCCTGGTGCAGGACTGGTATAAGGATTCACAGAGCCAGTTAAAGGTTAAAGCAGCGGTTGAAGAGGTTCTGGATAAGGTGTTGCCCAAGACCTACGCAAGAGATCTATTCCAGCAGAAATGTAACCGGACATTTGATTTGATTTATGAATATGCATCGAAAGGTATAAAGTGGGCAGCCTAACCTTAATGACAATATAGAATGGTTATTATATGCAACGAATTAAAGATATACCTAAATTTGGGAGACCGAGGGAAAAGCTGAAAGAAAAAGGCGCGCAGGCACTTTCGGATATTGAGCTGGTGGCGATCATTCTTGGTAGTGGAAACCGGGATCAGGATGTAATGGCGCTTTCTGCCAGGGTTGCCAAGGTGATAGCCGGGAATAAAGGTGATATCAACCTGGAAAAGCTTTCGGCCATAGAAGGGATCGGCCTGGCAAAGGCATCTCAGATTCTGGCAGGTTTTGAGCTGGCGAGGCGATACCTAATAAATGAACCCATCAGGATATCTGAGCCTAAAGATGCTTTACCTTTGTTGTCAGATATTATGAATAAACAGCAGGAATACTTTGTCTGCATATCATTAAATGGTGCAAATGAGATCATAGAAAAACGGGTAGTAACGGTGGGCCTTCTTGATACAACCCAGGTTCACCCAAGAGAAGTATTTGCGGATGCCATAACAGACAGGGCTGCTTCAGTTATTATTGCCCATAATCACCCGTCTGGTGAACTCAGCCCAAGTAAAAACGACTTGAATGTTCACAAGCAACTTGTAGAAGCTGGCAACATCCTCGGAATAAAAGTCCTTGATCATTTGATTGTGACGAAGAAAGGTTACTACAGCTTAAAGGAAGAAGGATTCAATTAGAAATACAGGAGGCGTACTTCAAAATATCAATTACGCTGGAAAAAAGATTACAGGTTAAAAAGTCCTTCAGAAACAGGTTTACAGAATCCTTGATTTTGAGTTTGATCTTATCTTTGTGAACGGTGACAACAACCTTGAAAACCTGAAGATAGATGAAGAGAAATGGAAGGTGCGGGTTATGAAGCAAGAATTTAAGAAAAGTTACCGATGTGATGCTATTAATCTGACACACCCACGGTGATAGTCTTTATTGGAGAAGAGATGCCATGATGACAATGAAAATGTTTACTCAAAAATTTGAATCAATTCCAGCCATAACCTCGTGGTATCTTTCTGATATCAGTGAATGCAGGAATTATTCACACGACAATCTCCTCAAAGACTTAAGGTATTGCGTGAGCATGCCCTTATTGAGAGTGCCGTATCCTCCAATCGAATTGAAGGTGTGGAAGCAGACAAATCAAGGATAGGGACTATCCTGTTCGGTAAACCAACACTAAAGGACAGGGATGAAGAGGAAATAAGAGGATACAGACAGGCACTAGCATTGATTCATGATCAGAAAGAGAAGCTTCCTGTTACTGAAAAAACTATTTTAAAACTGCATAAACTTGCGCGTGGGAAGATATGGGATTCCGGGAAATACAAGGAAAAAGATGGAGATATTATTGAAAAATACCCTGATGGACGGTCACGTATCCGCTTTAAAACCGTTTCGGCAATTGATACGCCGACCTGCATGAAGGAGATGCTGGAAATCTATAGCGCCGCCATTAATGATTCTAAAATACACCCATTGATACTTTTAGCCGCATTTAATCTGGATTTTTTATGCATACATCCTTTTCGTGACGGTAACGGGCGTGTATCAAGGCTTTTGTTGCTATTACAGTGTTATCATTATGGGATAGATGTGGGTAGATATATCAGTCTTGAACGTATCATTGAGCAGAACAAAGAAAGGTATTATGAAACTCTGGAGCTAAGTTCAAAAGGGTGGCATGAAGGAAAACATGATCCATGGCCTTATATTAACTATCTGTTTTCCATCCTCAGGATATCATGTCAGGAGTTTGAACAGTGTCTTGGACAACTACAGAGCCCAAAAGGAGAGAAAACAAGAATTGTCCTTCAATCTATTGATAACTTTAACGGCACTTTCAGTGTGTCGGAGCTTCAAAACAGATGTCCGAATGTCAGCATAGATATGATCAGGCGTATTATGAAAAAGCTAAAATCTGAAAATATGATCGAATGCCTTGGTAGAGGACAGAATGCAAGGTGGCAGAAAACCGGTGAATGGCAATTAGGTAATGTTGATTTATATGGGTAATGAAATGGGTATTATGTGTGAAATAGAGTTAAATGCAGGGCATACCTCAAAATATCAATTGAGCTGGATAAAAGATTACAGGTTATAAGTATTTCCCGAAACAGAATTACAGAACCCTTGATTTTGAGTTTGACCTTATCTTTGTGAATGATGACAACAACCTGTATAAAAAAAGGGCACACTGTCAGGTTATCAGGTTAAGCAGCTCATGCTACATACAGGTATCGAC
>CAZSZQ010000013.1:0-41888 GCA_964610475.1 uncultured Desulfatiglans sp. | reverse complement strand
TAGGCATCATAGGCCGCAATATTTCTTGTCATGCCGGGTTTATTGCCCAGTTCTCCCACACCCAAGGTGATCTGTAAGGCATTTGCAATAGATTCTGCAATATCATCCTGAACATTGAAGATGTCCTTAAGTTCACGGTCATAGGTTTTTGACCAGATATGGGCATCTTTCTGTGTATTGATAAGCTGCACAGTTATGCGAACCTGTTCACCAGCCTTGCGTACACTTCCTTCTAAAATATATACAACATTCAGCATCTTACTGATGGTGGGTAAAGACTCGTTTTTGCCTTTAAAATAAAAGGATGATGTGCGCCCGCGTACTTCCAACTCGGATATCCGGGTAAGGTCATTCAACAGCTCTTCTGCAATGCCGTCAGCAAAATATTCCTGATCCTTTTCTGAGGAGAGGTTTTCAAATGGCAGGACGGCTATGGTTTTGGGCGTTCCCTTTAAGTCAGATGCAACAGGATTTTTCTCAGATGTTGGGGAATTCGGTAATATCTTTTGAAAATTGTGAGAATAAATAATCCATCCTGCTAATCCTGCTGCTATTATGAGAACAATAACTGCAAAGGTTACTGCTAAAGGTGTTCGCTTTCCCGAAGACTTCTTTTCGCCAATTACCTTCCCGACAGACTTTGAATCGGTCAGTATGCGGTAAACCCTTACAGGTACAGTTATGTTCTTTACATTGTGTTCGCCTAAATACTCATAACCCAGATCAAGCTTTGTACTCACCTGATCAAAGGCGGTTCTTGATATACAGATACCACCTGGGTCAGCCAATGATTCAAGACGGGCAGCGATATTAACTCCACTGCCATAAATGCGACCATCTTCCTCTATCACATCTCCAAGATTAATACCTATACGGAATTGCATTTTACGGGATTCAATCAGGGTGTCATTCTTTTTCTTCAATTCCTTCTGGATGTTGACTGCGCATTCGACTGCATTCAGCACACTGGCAAACTCGGCAAGCATATTATCGCCCGGGGCATCAACAACACGGCCACCGTGTTCTTCAATAAACCCTCTTATAATTCTTTTGCTTTCTTCGAGGTTTTTGACAGTCCATACCTCGTCCGATTCCATGAGCCTGCTGTACCCGGCAACATCTGTACTGAATATTGCGGTGAGTCGACGTTTGACATTGTCTCTATTCATAAAGTTTTTTAATCCTCTATCTCCTGGTATATAATGCTGCCGCATGATTTACAGTGGGATGCATCCCTGTCGTGATATCTCAATCCGCATTTTTTGCATACTACATCTGCCTTTGATGCCATATGCACCCACTCCTTTACAATCTGGCTCGCCTGCCATGGAATAAAGATAATACCCGATATAATCATTATCACAGTTACCAGTCTTCCACCCCTGGTAACAGGGGTAATATCCCCGAAACCTACGGTGGTTAATGTAACAACTGTAAAATAAAAGGCATCGCCAAAATTAGCTACACCATCATTGGCCCCCTTTTCAAAATAGAGGAAGCATCCTGAAGAGATAAAGAAGATCATGAATATGATCATAAACAGTTTTACAACCCTGAGCACATGCATTGTCAGGCTGCCAAAGAAAAAATCCGGCGTCGCGGTAAACCTGAAAAATCTGAATACCCGTAATATCCTTATTATCCTGATAAATTGAATAAGGTTCACATCGTGAGTAATGCCAAAATATGAAAATAAAATGAGGGCAAGTGTGGGCATGATGGCAATAAAATCCAGTATGCTGTAGATATCAATCAGCTGCCTTGCCCTTTTATCAGCACCATAAAGCCTTGCCAGGTATTCAATGATAAAGAGAAACACTATCACCTTTTCTATCCGCCAGAGAAGGGATAATGTTTCTTCAGATACTGCATAGGTTTCTATAACCAGGATTGCGCAGATGATAAAATTCAACAGGATGATAAAGATATCTATCATCTTCCCGAGAGGCGTTTTGCAGTCCACCAGATAGAACTGAAGTGTTTCCCGGAAACTGTTCCGCATGATCTATAATACCTTTTTTTACCTGAATGTCCTGGGTTTATAGGTCTTTTCCCATATCTCAGTGACGCCGCTGTCTGCCGTAATATACCGTTTCTTTATATACCATTGGCCTTTTACCTTGACCAGTTCATCATATTCATTTCCCTGTTCAAGCAGGCGCGGGGGCTTTTTAATATCATCGTTTATAACGCCGGTCCAGATTACCCATGCCGTTGCACTGTCTCCGTCAATATTAATAATGGCATTATTGAGCAGCATATTCATTTTTCCGGTAATAGCCGGTGTATCACCGCCGCCCACGCCTTCATATAACTTTTCAATGGCCTTTCGCCCCTCAGCGATTACGCCATTTACATCAAGAACAGCATCTTCAGTGTAATACTGGGCCAGGTCGTGACTCTTTCCGGCCGACATGTCAACATAGTATCTTACAATCATGTCTTCTATCTGTATCCGGTCAAGTAATGTCTCCCGGGTAACGATCTTATCCCCTGCATTTGCCCACATTGATGTAAGAACAATAAGTAATACCGCCGTCATAATTATTTTACTTGAATAAAAACCTGATTTAAAACCTTGCCTAATAAAAATACACATAATTTTTTCTCCTGAACCTAAAGATTTGTAAATATTACACTCAAATGCACAGACGCGACCTGCAATAAGTGAGTAAGAAATGATGATTTGAAGAATACATCAATGTTTAATTTTCATCAACTGCCAAATATTGTTGAAAAAAAATAACCGATTGCTATTATATACTCTGCTTTATTATAAATGATCAAATACCAGGTCAGATAAATCAGACGATATTTAGAACCGGATATGTTATTATAGCTTGCCGGTTTATTCTTGAATTTACAGGGGGTTAATATATACTTCCTGAAATAGCAGAATCTTGATATCTGCCTCCCCATCTGGTTATAAAAATTCTTGTCCCTGATATGAGGGAAATCGATATATGATCTTTGAGGTTGAATATGGAAAATGAAGTGATACAAAAGATATTTCTTTCCGATAAAAACACTGCTCTTTTCGAGTGCCCGAAATGCCGTGTATCAAAGGAGGCAGATGTTTCAAAATACAAAAAACTTGAGGTTTCTATCAGGTTAAAGGTCAAATGCCGGTGCGGGAACACTTATGAAGTCATTCTGGAGAGAAGAAAATACTTTCGGAAAGATACACGGCTGCCCGGCAAATTCAGTTATTCTTCGCTTTTTGGTGAAGATCAGAATGGGATATTGACTGTTCTGGATATCTCTAAAGGCGGATTAAAATTTAAAATGCTTACAGAACCCCAGTTCAAAAAAGATGAAATCATTGAGGTTGAATTCCATCTGGATAACACCAGTAGGACCCTTATAAAAAAACAGGTTTTTGTAAGAAATGTTAAGGGCACAATTGTTAATGTAGAATACTGTTCCTTTGATCCAAGTGATTCAGTAGATAAGGCCATCGCGTTTTATATTTTTTAACCGGTTATCAGAAAATCTGTTTTTTTGTAAGAATATGATAATCTTTATGAAAGGTGATCCGCATGATAAAAGGTAAAAGGCTTCTAAAAGAGATCATATGGTTTCTTTGTACATGCGCCATAGGCTTATCCCTATTCTTTTTTCTTTTAAGACTCCTGAATATAGAGATAACTCTTGCAGTTATTGTCATAGGCGCAATCTCCGCTCTGCTGGCTATGTATATTGTACGGCTGACCGTATGGATATTTAACCAGAACATGTGAATAACCAGAATCCGGGATTAACAGGCAAGTCGATCAGCGGATATAAAACAGTATAAACGTGAAATATCGAATCAGGCAGATTACTTGAAACTTTCTCACATAATAGATATCGAATACCAGCTTCACAGGGATGCAGAATCAGACCCTGCCAGATTGCGAGATAGAGACCGCAATATCGGCATGAAATATTCGGGTGCAAAGGAAGACCGCTCCTCCATGTTTTGTTTCTGGCTGGAAAACCTGAAGAATGGCAATTTAATGCCTGGTCATTACTTTTGTTCTGTCCTGACATTTCTGCGATATTCGGTGTTTTTTTTCTTTCTGTTCTCAGGGGCGCTTACATGTGCCGGCATTCTTGCATATGACGGTTCAAAACCGGTTAATATAGTCAATTTTATTGCAGTCTTTACAGGTCTTCACATCCTGTTCTATCTCCTCTTTTTCCTTAATCTGCTTCCGGACTATATCCGCAGAAGATTGCCCCTCATAGGTGATTTCTACAGGTTTATAGGCTTTGTGTTCAGGCGTATTATGGACATTGCAGGAACACGTTTTTTAAAAAACAGGACAAAATCAATAAGTCATATATCAGTTGTTTTAAACAGGGTTAAATCAAGGCATGCGATCTATCAAAACATTGAGCGCTGGCTTCTTTTTAGCATCACACAGCTTGGTGGGTTTGCCTTCAGCCTCGGCGCTCTTTTTGTTTGCACATACCTTATAATATTTTCGGATCTTGCCTTTGCATGGAACACTACGCTGGATGTCTCACCGGATACTTTTCAAAGGATTGTCACTGTTATTTCTACACCATGGTCTTATTTTTTAAACAACCTTGTCCCGACAATAGATCTTGTCGAATCAACACGCTATTTTCGTCTTGACGGTAATTATTCAGGCCCGCATGATAGCGCCCTTGCAGCGGGAGGCTGGTGGCCGTTTATGATATGCATTCTGATCTTTTACGGGCTTATACCCCGGACGGTTTTCCTGATGCTTTCAGGATTCAAACTGCTTTATGTACAGAATAGGGCAGCCTGGCTTTCCGCAGAACTGGATTCGCTTTACAGAAGGTTAACCTCCCCCCTTTATCTCTCTCAATCTGAAGAGCCTGACTTTACGGCAAATAATAAAGAAAAACAGGATGTTAAAAAATCCAATGGTTGTTTAACAGGCGCACAATCATGCTTCCTGATTGTTTGGGGAGAATTAGATATTAAGGATGCGGAAATCAGGAAAATTGTCAAATCGGTATTTGACTGGGACACCAATATTACCCTTTACGCCGGGCTGTTTGATAATCTTCAGGATGAAGAAACCCTGAAATGGTTTAAGGATAATCCGGATACAAAGCCGGTTCTTTTTATAGCAGAATCATGGGAGGCGCCGGGAAAGGCCGTTGAACATTTCTTGAGACATCTGCGCAGGAATATAAAAGATAACCGCAGTATTGTTATAGGGCTTGTCAATATTGATCAGGAAAACAAAATAGCACCTCCGTCACAAACAGACTGGCAGAACTGGCAGAACTGCATAGTCAGACTCAATGACCCATTTATTGTCATTGAACCGGTCATTGGGGCCTTTGAATGATAAATATACCTACATTTGCTGTGATCGGAAGGGTAAACAAGGGAAAATCGAGTATTGTATCTGCACTTGCAGAAGACGAATCAGTTGTTATCGAAAGCAGCGCAGGCACCACCCTTGCTTGTCAGGAATTTCCTGTAAGGGTGGATGGTGAGACCATTATTATGTTGATTGACACCCCCGGATTTCAGCAGGCGCCAAGAGCGCTTTTGTGGATGAAGGAACGTGAGACCTCTGCTGCCAGCCGCCGTGATGTGGTTCATGAGTTTTATAATCACTTTAAAAATACCAATGACTTTGTGGATGAATGCCGGCTTCTGAAACCCATCCTTGACGAGGCCGGCATCCTTTATGTTGTGGATGGAGCAAAACCCTTCAGACGTAATTTTGAGGCCGAGATGGAGATACTCAGATGGACGGGTCAACCCCGTATGGCGCTCATCAATCATATTGGCGATGATGACTATACAGAGAGCTGGCGGCCTGCCCTTGACCAGTATTTCAGTGTGGTGCGGCAATTCAATGCACAGAAGGTCACCTTTAAAGACAGGCTGGAGCTGTTTCAGGCCTTCAGGGAACTCCATGAGGCATGGAGGCCCGGTGTGGATGAGGCTATTAAATACCTGAACAGCGAATGGCAAAGACGTGAACGGGAGGCAGTGCATATAATTTCCGATATGCTTGCCGACGAGACTACACACTATATTGAGTTGGGTCTTGCCAGGCATGAAAATATTGAAGACCACCGCATGAACCTTGAATCCAAATTTCATGACTGGCTTCGTAAAAGAGAAAAAATTTCGAGGCAAGCCATAGAAAAACTTTACCGGCACAATAATCTGGACAGGGAAGAAAACGAACTTGATAAGCCGGTATTTCAGGAGGACCTTTTTGCAGAATCCACATGGGATATACTTGGCCTTACACCAGGGCAGCTTCTGACCCTTGGGGCTATTGCAGGCGCAGCCGTCGGCGGAACATTGGATGTAGCTGTTGGAGGGTCATCATTACTTGCCGGGGCTCTAGGCGGGGCCATTATAGGTGCAGGATCTGTTGCCTATTTTTCCACCAGAAGATTTGCCTCCATAGAGCATGTGAGTAAATTTCTCAAGGGCGGCAGGGTTGTGCGTGTGGGGCCGCACAAGAATCAGAATTTCCCATGGGTGCTTCTTGACCGTGCTCTGCTTCATTATTTCACGGTCCGTGACTTTGCCCACAGCCGCAGGGAAAAGATCATTATAAATGATCACCATGAGGCCGGCATTGTAAAGGGGCTTAAACCAGGACAGCGTAAGGAAATTGCAAAAATATTCAACCGGTTCAGAAAAAACCCTGATACCGGCAATGCTGCAGAGAAAAAGATACTTGAAGAAATACTGCTTGAGATTATAAGAGGTGAGGAGTAAAAACCAGATTAATGTTCCCTCCAAGCATCTTCTTGCACTGCACACATACTATTTAAGCGCCCTGCGTTTCATCCATCCGGCATACCTGCGAAAGGAAAGAGCAATCCCTGTCCATACCAGAATTACTCCTCCTATTGAGGCTATTCCGGCAATAGTCTGCCCGGTCAATCCATAATATTCGCCTGTATGCACAAAACGCATCCACATGCGGGCGCGTAAACCAGAGTCCATATCTTTATATTGGTTAGTCCTGATAATGTCCCCTGTTGCTGTATCTATGGTTACGGTTGTCCTCAGGTGCGGCTGACCACCCCATCCTTTATCTACAGAAAATGAAACCTCTTTTCCGGAAGCAGGGACCTGAAAGCCGATTGTTTTCCATGTCCCGGCGCTTTGCACTATTTTATCAAGCATTTTATTCAGACCTGCAATATTCAAGGAAACCTGCTGCGCCTCTGATTCACCGCCTGACATCCTGGCTGATGGCGCGAATGGCGGCTTAGCTGAAGGCATTTTTGGCGGGCCTGCAGAAAATGAGATCTGACTCCCTGATAACCGGTACAGGAGACCGGTCGCCCAGGGATAGGAAATAACAACAGCGCTCAGAATAATAAATATTAAGGGTATCAGGCACCATAACCCGAAAACATGATGCCAGTTAAAATCACGCGCCTTGGCAGATAAGCCGGCGCGGAACCATACTGTTATCCGCAATGCTTTCCAGGTCCAGCTGCTGGGCCACCACAGATATATTCCGCTTACCGCAATAAACAGAAAGGCTAAATTGCATGCGCCGGTCACAGCCTTGCCCTTTACCCTGCTTTCACCTGAGAGAGCAAGCCAGCGATGCCAGTTGGTCATAGTACTAAAAAAGGATCGCATACTTTCTGACCCGGCGCCAAGGTATTCTCCTGTATATGGGTTTATAAAGAGCGTTTCATCTCGTGTTACTGAAATGCCCACCGGCATCGAGGCGTCAGAATAAATTGTCATGTTAAAAGAACTGATGCCCGGACGCTCTTTCTGAAAGGCCTCAATAAGCGATTCTGATGAAAGCCTCACAGCATCGGCAGGGCTATTTATTTTGCAGGCCTTTTTGTCTGCCCATGCGGTCATCTGCTTCTGATATGTAAGGGCTACTCCTGTGACAGACATTATCAATATTATTACACCCGTGATCACGCCAATGATAAGATGAAGCCAGAATACTATCTTTTTAAAAATCATTGCTCTCCTCCCAGTTAATATTATCAAATATACCTGGCCCGCATGGCATAAAAATAATCTCCTACGCCTCCTGCAAAATTTTTATCGATGCCTTTTCAACAAGGTCTTTCTCCTTTTCCATATGCTCCGCCATATGGGGCGCCGCCAGATGGGCCATAAGATCACCTACACTTTCCCATCTTTCTATTATTGTTACGGCATTCTCATCCATCTCCTGGGGAGGAAGACCTGTTTTTATGTCGATTGCAGGGAAATAGTCTATACACCCCTTCTCTTTTTTCACCTTTGGAACAATCCCTTTGAAGAGTTTAATGAATTCCTGCTTCTTTCCTTTTTTCACCTGTACTGATGCAATTACATGTATCATATCCTAACTCCTTTTTATATGTACTGTTTTTTTCCCCGGCTTTCTTTGAAACCTTCGCCCCGTTCTTTGCACTCTATTATTTATAGGTTTCTGCCCCTGCTCTGGTGCAAGAGTTATTGAATAATCATCAATCACAATGATATGCCTTTTATACAGTGCGCCGATAGCATTCTTATATTGTTTTTTACTCACGCCAAAAAGATTGTATATCCTTTCAGGAGAGCTCTTGTCAGATATATTGAGACTGCCGTCATGTTTTTTTAAGACATCCAGAATCCTCAGGGATAGTTCTTTTGTTTCACTCAGGCTGTGCCTATGGAGAGAAAGATCAATCTTTCCGTCTTCCCGGATCTTTTTGATATAACCCTTTACGGCCTGTCCCTTTTTAATGGGTTGAAACACCTCATTTTTGTACAGCACTCCGCGATGTGAACCATTGATAACTGCCATGTATCCAATGGGTGTAACATCGCCTATCACAAGATCCACCTGCTGACCTTCACTGAATGTTACAGGCCGAGCCTCATCAACCTTATCCCGCTTTTTTGAAGCGGTAATGCGGGTTTTTTTCGCTTTGTAACCTTTTACCCTGAGTCGGCCTGTTTCCCCTGATTCTATCATCTTATTCTTTTACTTTCTTTATCCAAACTGGGCCTTGAACGAATCAAACTCCAGTCTGAGATCATTTAATTCCTTACGCAGGATGGCGATTTCATCATTGAGTTCATCAACACGATTAATTTCTTCATTGGTAAGAAAATCACTGTTTTCAAGCGGTTGTATAATTTCATCAAATAATACATTCTGCCCGCCACCCAATAAATGGGTGTATCGTGATTCCTTTTGACCCGGTTGTTTTTCGAGTTTTTTAATAAATCCAAGAGCTTCAAGATTGGCGATCGCCTTCTGTACCTCTTCAAGGCTGGAAAACACATAGAGACTTCCGGTTCTGCCCCTTATTTCTCCAGGGGTCTGCGGGCCACGCACCAATAGAATACATATGGCTGCCTCTTCACCGGTATTGAGTTTATACTCCTTTGAAAAGACCTGGGCATATTTCGGTACACGTCCGCCACTGCTTTCCATTGCCAGATTCTTTTTACGCAGGCCATTTAGGGCGTTAGTCACTATCGCTTCATCATAGGATGTCAAAGGCGCGCGGTTTGATTTCTGGTTGCATGCGTTTGTAAGGGCGTTAAGCGAAAGAGGGTAATATTCCGGCGTAGCCATCTCCTTTTCCATTAAACAGCCCAGGACTCTGATTTCTTCATCTGTTAGCAAAATATCCATATCTCATATCCATCAGATATATTTACATCCATTTTTATCCCTGCCTTCAGATTATATAGATAAATACCTGCAAATTACAATCAGATATTTAATTCAATAAAAACTAAAAATGGCATGGTATTTGCTTAAAATTTATTACCGACACCTAAAGAGGAGAAAAGAAATGAATCTGTCGATGGGTAAAAAATCAGGGTTTATTGTTGTCCTGGCCTTGCTATTTCTGTCTGTTTTAATAATTTCAGGTTGGATCTCTGGCGCCAAAATAAAAAATCTTTCCGAAGAGACACAAGCAACTTTAATCCGTGTTCAACAATTGCTTAAGGATATATCTTCCGCGGGCGGTGAAGAAGGAATCAATGAGGCGGAAACCCATGATACCCTGCTTAAAAAAAGCTCGAATGAATTCCTTGATCATATCGAAAAACTCAATGAGAATATGAATTCAATCAGTTTCATGGTCAATAATGGAAAAAACGTCAATTTGCTCCTTGGGATAGTAATTTTTCTTGCATTATTAGCATACTCTTATCTCCTGGATCGGGATATTAGAAATAATATAGGCTCAATTAACAACTTCACCTCCGAAATGATTAACGGAGACTATACAACCAGTCTAGAGGTTAAAAGTGATAATGCGATAAGTAAGATGTCAGGCGAGCTTAATGCATTGAACCTTAAGACAGGTAAAGTGTTAAGGGATATTGACAATGGAATCTCCTCTTTAAATTCCTCAGCAGATAATCTGTACGTTATTTCAAATAAACTGAAAGAAGGCGCCGAGCATAACTCTGAACTTACCAGCAATGTTGCAAAAGAGACCGAAAAGATGAGTGAGAACATGGTGAGTGTAGCTGCCGCAAGTGAACAGGTTTCCACCAACATCAATATGGTATCTGCATCTGCTGAAGAGATGAGCGCAACCATAAATGAGATTGCCAAAAACACCGAATCTGCACGTGTTATTACAGACAGGGCAGTATCTCAAACCCGGCTTGCATCCACAAAGGTTGATGCACTGGGGGAAGTAGCCTCGGACATTAATAAGGTAACTGAAACCATAACAGAAATATCCGATCAAACCAACCTTTTGGCCCTGAATGCAACGATAGAGGCAGCAAGGGCCGGTGAGGCAGGAAAAGGTTTTGCGGTTGTGGCAAATGAAATCAAGGAACTGGCAAGGCAAACCTCAGAGGCTACAAATGAGATCAAAGAAAAGGTTAACGCGATACAATCATCATCAATGGAAACAATAACGATGATAAAGGAAATAAATCAGATAAATAAGGATGTTAATGATATAGTAACCGCAATCGCCAATGCTGTTGAAGAACAATCGGTTACCACTCAGGAAATAGCCGGCAATATTTCCCAGGCATCAGACGGAATACAGGAGGTGAATAAAAACATGACGCAATGCTCTGTTTTAGCCGGTAATATCTCAAAGGAGGTTTCGGGTGTCCATTCATCATCAAATGAGATGGCCATTAACAGCTTTGAGGTCAATATAAGCCTTTATGAATTACAAAAACTTGCCCAGCGTCTTAAAGGTGTAATGAAAAAAATAAAGCTTAAGGATGCCCGTTTTGATATAGCTGCGGTAAAGAGTGCACATCTCAGATGGAGGACAAAATTTGAATCCATATTGCATGGCGTGCAATCATTAAGAGAAGAAGAGATTACAAACCATCATGTGTGCGATTTCGGCAAATGGTATGATGGTCCTGAAGGTCAGAGGCTAAGACAATTCCCTGTTTTCACAATAACAGGTCAGCATCATGAAAAGATCCATGCTTATGCACGCCGGATTGTTGATTTAATTAATAAAGGCGAGAAAAAACAGGCATCTTCTCTTCTGACCGAGTTTGAAAACGAAAGGGGGAAACTGCTGGAATCCCTGAATGATCTTTATCTGTGCTAAAGGAAAATCCATGACTCTTAATTATAAGTCCTTATAAAGAACCTGTTAAAGGCAGAGTCAGAAAGGCGCCTGATATATCTTACCATAATAAAAATTACCAGCATTGCAAACAGGAACCGGAAAATAAGCACTCCTGAAATATGACCGCCAAGGAGGATCATCAATAATGTGTCCTCTATCATGCTATGCATCAGCCCCATAAACGAAAGAGAGAAAAAGATATCTCTCCTTGAAAGCCTCCCGGACTCTGCCTCTCTGATAATCAGTCCGCCTCCATAGCCTATTCCCATGGTCATTCCGATGATAGTGATAGGAGCAGCATCCCTGCTCATGCCCATCAAATGCAGTATTGGTTTTAACAGTCTTCCGAGCAAATCGGTTATTCGAAGCCATGTTAAAACCCTTACAATAAATAGCAGCAACAGGATTATCAGATATATGGATAAAAGGCTCTTTGACTGGCTAATCACCCAGGTACTCCATGAAGGATCTATAATATCAGGTCTCCACAGGCTGATATGCTCAGTCTGAAGATGCCCGGTTTTTAAATAGATCTGATTCAGTAAAAAACCTGCAATCAATGCACCCGTAATCCTTAGCAGGAGCATAAACCTTAAACGTGTTCCTGCCCTCTGAGCAATACGGAGTTCTATTGGAAGAGAATGAGCAATAAGCATCATTGTTGTTAAAACTGTTACCTGAGCCACAGTGAGCTGCGAAGGCAGCATCACAGATGAAAAGACAACAATAGCGGCATAAAGATTGGCTATCATTGCGGTTGCCCACACAAGCCCCATGCTTCCGGGAAGACCTACAAGCTTCATTAAAGGTCCAAGCCCAAGGCCTATATATCCTATAACACCCCAGTCAATTAGAAGCTTTGTTGCTATACTTATGGGGATTACGATCTTAAAAAGTATCAGGCTTGTCTTCCAGGTTTCTGTAAAAAGTATTCTGCCCTGTCCCTTAATGGATTCTATGAATTGCTTTATTTTCATTCACTTTTCAGAGAAAAGCGGCTAATTGATATTTCATGCCTATTAAATCCGTTTTGTTACTTTTTCCTTTTTGGATTTTATTGTAGCCTTTTTATCCATCCGGTCATCCACCTTCAAATCTATTATAATGCGTTTAGCGCCTTCCTTCACATGGGCTGCATGCACCCTTTTTACAAGTTCAAATAATTCATCCAGACCAGGCGTTTCAAGAGTTGTTGACATTCCTCCCACCTCATAGGTGTATCCCGATTCCTCTATAACCGAAATGCCTTTTTTTACAAACCGGCTTACGCTGGTTCCTTCACCTATTGGATAAACTGATAATTGAGAAATCATGATATTCTCCGGATAAAATTAGTTAAAAAAACATCATCTCACTACCCTTGCCTCGCATACGGCATAACATGACCGGCAATTTTCATTACAGGGCTCTATATGGATATCAACATCAGCGCCTTCAGAAAACAGCCCTTTTACATCAGTTTTCATATGGAGCGCAATAGAATGGGCCTCGGATACCGGAAGGGCCGGCGGTACTCCCAGTGCAAGGCGGATGCGATGTATCCCTCCGGAAAAAATGACCTCCAATTCATGAATCGACGCAAATGATCCCTGATGTTCGCCTACCAGCATCCTTATACGTTGCTTGTCATCATCATGAATGGCATCATGCCAACCGCTGCCGGGTTTCAGTGATAAAACCGTTTCTTTTATCTCCGGAAAGCATGATGTAAGATTTTTTGTAATATCTGTGGTCAGTGTTCTGCTCTCGGCCAGGGTGACCCTAGGATCCAGCAGGAGTTCCGCCTCTACTCTCAAGTCATCCCTGTAACGAAGAACCTTTAGATTCTTTATCTCTCTCACACGCTGATCCTTTGACAGCTCTTCACGCATGCAAATGATATATTTATCATCTTCCGTTAGCGAAACGATAAGGTTGGATGGTTCAACATGCACAAGAACCTTTGCTCCTGCCACAGCCTCTTCTATATCGGCCTTTAATTCATGGCTGACCTCGTGTCCCTGCTCAAGCGATATCCCGGGTTTGCATCCCATATGAAGATCTATGTGTAATGTTCCACCCGACTGACGGGTGCGCAGATTATGAAAATCTATGTCCCTGCTGCGGAATTTATCCATAATCCGATTAATATGCACTATCTCATCCGCCGATGCAGATGAGTCCATCAGCGGGAGAAAGCTTTTTTTGATTATACTAAAGGAAGTAAAAAGAATAAGGATAGCCACAGCCATTGCAATAACTGGGTCAAGCCAGACAATTGACAATCCCCAAATTCCTTGAGCGAGAGCTATTATAAAAAGGCCCAAAAAAACACCTAAAGATGTATATACATCCGTATAAAGATGCGCGGCATCAGCCTCAAGTGCGATGGATCTGTTCTCAATGGAAGAACGTTTAAGGAGACTGGCAACAATTATATTTAAGCCTGCAGAGACGGCCATTACCAGAGAGCCCAATCCCATATGTTTTATCTCGATGCCGTGCAGGAGTTTATCTGCAGCTTCATAAATGATCCAGATAGCTGCCGCGAAGATTAAGACACCCTCAACAACGCCCGAGATATTCTCTATCTTTTCATGACCATATGGATGAGTCCTGTCAGGGGGACGGTCGGACATATGAACTGAGAATGTAGCGATTATTGATGCCATGAGATCTATGGCAGAATGTGCCGCCTCGGATATGATACTAACAGACCCTGTTAAAAGCCCGGTCACAAATTTACCGATAGTCAGAAGACTATTGCTTGCAACAGAGAGCCATGCCACATTTTTCTTTTTTAATAATGAATGCATAAAGAGATTGTTAAAAATTTATTTGTTTAATTATTAATAAAAGACATAAATGCCTACCTGGCATTTTTTAAACTCCTAATTAAAAGATTAGCTCAAATAATCATTTTACTCAATCAATTAATTAACTGTAGGAAACCAATATTTTTTTTGCTAATGTGATTTATAGTAATACACGAAAAGGGGTATTCAGATGCAACACAAAATGAATAAAATTCCTTTTTATCTCCATGTGTTTATCAGTTCAGAGAGAGGGGTTGTTTTATTGGGCTTGAAATGTGTTCTGATATTATTTGTCCTTACCTTAACCGGAATTATTTTACGCCCTGTTCTCGATGTTGATGCGAAAGATGCCGTCCCTAAAAGGGTTATTGCAGGCATTGTCATTGACGACAAAGAAGCTGTGGCAAACGCCGTTGTTCGAATTCAGACAACCAGATACAGCACTGTAACCGGTTCTAATGGCAGATTTCGACTGGAGGTCCCCGAATCCGAAATCAGCCCATTAAAACTCACGGCCTGGGCTAAGGGGTATTATATTGCCGGTCCTGTTGAGGCATCTCCCGGCTCAAAGGAGGTGACCATTTCTTTAAAACAGCATGGCAGATGGGATAATCCTGAATACAAATGGCTGCCTTCACTAAAATCGTCAGGTTCAGGTGAAAACCAGGGATGCGCCGAGTGCCATTTCAGAGACGAGAAGGATTCGGGGCCTCTCCTTCCTGTTGACGAGTGGTTAAAAGATGCGCATTCTCAATCTGCAATAAATCCTATCTTTCTCTCAATCCATGCAGGAAGTGATATTTCAGGCCGTAGAAGCCAGTCAACCCGTTACAGATACTCAGAGGATTCCAGGCTTATTGCCCTTCCTCCTGATACTGATGAGCCCTATTACGGCCCGGGATACAGGCTCGATAATCCCAATTTTACCGGTAACTGCGGCGCCTGTCATGTGCCTGTGGCAGCAATAAATGCCCCCCTGAATACATACCCTGATTCGGTTCAGGGGGTTGATGCGGAAGGCGTCAACTGCGATTTCTGTCACAAGATCTATGATGTACACCTTGATCCTGAGACAGGGCTTCCCTTTCCTGATAAACCTGGAGTGCTTTCATATGAATTCAGGAGGCCTCCTGACGGGCATCAGTTCTTTTCAGGCCCCCTGGATGATATCGCTCCCGGCGAGGATACATATTCTGAGCTTCAGAAGGAGAGCCGTTTCTGCGCCCCATGCCATTTTGGGGTTTTTGAGGGCACGGTTATATATAACTCCTTTGGTGAATGGCTTGAGAGTCCATACAGTGATGAAAAAACAGGAAAAACCTGTCAGTATTGCCATATGCCTCATTCCGGTGCAGAATACTTTGCCCACCCTGAAAAGGGCGGCCTTAAACGAGACCCTGAGACCATAGTGAGTCACAGGATGCCAGGGGCAAGGGATGTTGATCTGTTACAGAATGCAGTAACCCTGACCCTTGAAGCAGAACAGTCTCCTGATGGGATACAGGTAATAACAAAGGTTTCAAATGACTTTACCGGACACCATATTCCAACAGATACACCGCTGCGTCACATGATACTTGTTGTCAGGGCCTATGCAAACAACAATACTGAGCTGCAACTTAAGCGTGGGCCGGTTCTGCCTGAATGGTGCGGTTCAGGTGACCTAAAAGAGGGTTATTATGCCGGACTTCCGGGGAAGGTGTTTATCAAGCTACTCGAAGAAAAATGGACAGGTATCTTACCGACAGCTGCATACTGGAGGCCGACAAATATTGTTATGGACACAAGGCTCGCGGCTTTTGAATCTGATGAAAGTGAATACCTTTTTACCAACCCTGATTCAGGAGATGTACGAATTGAAGCGTTACTGATTTACAGGAGGATTTATAAAGAGGTTATGGAATTAAAAGGTATTAAAGAACCGGATATAGTTATGGAGTCGGCAAAGGTATTGGTATCTAAAATTCCCGGGGCGAATTAAGATCAATACTTTCTATCAGAACATAGAGGCAATGCATGCCTTGTCTCTACTATATCCACCATATAACGTTTATAGAAACAAATCATGACAGATAATAAAAATAATATCAGTGCGAGTCAAAGAGCTGTGCTTTTATCAATCTGTACGGCACAGTTTTTAATGCCGTTTATGATGTCATCAGTCGGCGTTGCGCTGCCTGCAATTGGACAAGATTTTTCTGCCAGTGCTGCCCATTTGGGCATGATAGAAATGATGTTTGTTCTTGGAAACAGTCTGTTTCTTCTCCCTTCTGGAAGGATTGGCGACATATATGGGAGAAAAAAGATGTATATACTGGGTTTTATCATGTTTGCATTAAGCACCCTCGCAGCAGTATGGGCATGGTCAATATATGCTTTTATAATTATCAGGTTTCTCCAGGGTGTTGGCGGGGCCTTTGTATTAAGCTCGGGTCTTGCTATTGTTGCATCGGCCTTTCCATCATCAAAAAGGGGGCAGGTCATGGGAATTACCGTTGCCTGCGTATACTGCGGTCTCTCTTTGGGACCTACAGTGGGGGGAGTGATAGTATCTCATATGGGATGGAGATGGATCTTTGCAATTACAGTACCCTTTCAGATTCTGGCAATTATTATTGCCATGAGGAAACTCAAGGGAGAATGGGTAGAGGCCAGGGGAGAAAAATTTGACTGGACAGGGACGGTAATATATATCGTCTCGCTGTTCCTGTTAATTTACGGCGCATCCGGTCTTGAATCAGACTCTTTGGCAAAATATTTCATGATATCCGGGGGGATCGGCATCTGGATTTTTCTTCTGGCGGAATATCATATTCCGTACCCCATACTGGACGTTAATCTACTGATATCCAACAGGATCTTTGCCTTCAGTAATGCAGCAACACTTATCAATTACACTTCATCTAATGGAGTTACCTTTTTTTTCAGCCTCTATTTACAGGTTGTAAAGGGTTTTTCACCTCAACTGGCCGGATTGATATTGATATGTCAGCCAGTGGTACAGGCCATATTATCCCCGATTGCAGGCCGTCTTGCTGATAAAAAATCGCCTTCATTCATAGCAACCATCGGGATGATAATTACAGCCGCTGGACTTGGCATGGCCGCACTTGTAGATAAAGATACAGGGATACCGGCAATCATAGTCATGCTCATACTGCTTGGAAATGGATTTGCTTTTTTTGCGTCTCCTAACACAACAGCCATAATGGGGAGCGTACAGCCCCGTCATTATGGAATAGCATCCAGCCTGCTTTCAACCATGAGGACAATGGGAATGCTCATATGCATGACCATCATCACCTCTATACTTTCATGGAAGATGGGTGAAAATGCAGTAACTGTGCAGACACAGGATATGTTTCTCTACTGCATGCATTTTTCATTTCTCCTGTTCAGCGGTATGAGTGTTGTGGGAATCCTGTTTTCAATAACAAGACGATAAATATAAGAAAAAAGAAAAGCGCCGGAACCCAAGTTTATATGAAAATGCAACTTCATAACTTGTATCCATCCAAAGAACTGTCGTTTTTGGATGGATACAAACTGGAATATCTGTATTAGACCCTGACGTATCCCTCCTTAAGAGACGGGTGTACAGGCGGTCTGGCAAAAAATATACAGAAGAATGCCAGAATGAGCATTACAAGGCTTATCTGAAAGGCAGGAACGTAACTGCCTATGGTATCGCGTATAAATCCTGTAGCAGGCGCGCCGAGACTTCCTATAAGGGTGCCGAACGGCATCATGTAACCCATGATTTTTGGAAATTCCTTCATGCCGAAATAATTGGGGAAGAGTGTGCCAAGGGCGATTCCCTGAATGCCAAAACCTATTCCAAATAATACGCTGTAAATAACGACCATTGTCATATTTTTGGTAAAGAGGAGTATAGTCATGGCAGAAATTGTAAGAAACATGGAGCCGACTGCCATGGTATGTATATTGATCCGCAAGCCCATTACACCTATGGCAAGCTGGCTCCCTGCCATTACCCCTGACATGATGCCGCCCGCCATAGCTGCCATAGTGGGAGAGATCCCGATATCAAAAAGAAAGGCGATCTGATGGGTCATAAGCCCGCCCATTGCAAGCATCTGAAGGGTATTATAGGCCACAAGCAGCCACAGGGTCTTTGTCCTCAGGGCCTCCTTTGCTGTGAAGTCAACGGGAGTTCGATAAAGATTGGGCATATTTTTCGGTTTTACATCCTGCGAGGTGCTTATGTCCGGACCATCCGGAATCTGACCCAGTTCAGCAGGGGAATTTACAAAAAACAGTGCCGGAATTATAATACAGCATATTAAAACAGCGCCGGCGATGATCAGATATGTGCTACGCCATCCTATTCCCTGGATAAGGGCCATAAGCGTTGGCATAATAAAAATACCCGAAAGCCCCATAGAGGCACCTGATATGCTTAATGCCAGAGTCCTTTTCATGACAAACCAGTTATTAAGGATGGTCATTGTCCCGAGCATCCCGCCTATTGATATGCCAAATCCGATGATGATACCGTAGACGATATAGAGATGCCACATCTGGGACATATAGGCCAGAAGAACAAGGCCGATCAGATTGATAATATTTCCAATAATGATGGCCCTCTTTGCGCCCGTTTTCATTATCAGTATGCCAACCGCAGGCGCAGCAAGCCCCATCAATATCATATTAAGGGTTGATGCACCCGAAATAACACCCCTGCTCCATACAAACTCCTCCACCCAGAAGGGGAGAAACAGACTGAACGTCATCATGACCAGCATGGAGGCCATGTTAAAAAAAATCATTGCACCAAGATTAACCCAGCCATAAAAACCATCAGGACTCTTACATTTTAATGCCATATAAAACCTCCGGAAACAGAAATTGTATAACATTAAAGGCGATTAAGTATTTTAATACACTAAAAGGGGCATTCACAAAGGTAATAAACTATTTCTCAGTCTAAAAGAATGCCCCTCTTCAGGAAACTTATCTCCATGGGTCGAATCTGACTGAAACCGTTGGCACATACCTCCCATACTGAAATAATTATTATTGGAGGCGCCTGTAACTATCACGGTAAATGTCCCTCCGGGCGGCGCAACATTCTGTCCGTCTCTTTTAGCATTGCCCTGTGCCTCCATAACCCTTTTTGTATATTTTTCTAACGTATCAAAACCGGCATCCCTTACAAAATTGGCGATGGGCGAGCTAAGGACATTACAGGTTCCTTTACATCTGCTGACAGGGCCCTGGTGTTGTCGAAAAAACAGAGATAGCAAAGGCCTAAGCCAAGAAGCAGAACAATCATACCGGCTTTTTAAAATTTCATGATCCCACCTTTATTAAAAAAAAATGCAAAATCTTATTGTAACGGGTTTGTTTCTTATAAATGGTGAGTGCTGAATTTTTTTATAGTATTGTTGCCGGAACCATTTGTCAAGTATACATAGCAGGAAGAGTCAGAATAGAGAGAGAAATCAGATATGGAATAAAACCGGCTTGTATAAGTTGTTTCTGATGATGAAGAATGTATAGAATGATATCATTTTTTTTGTATCAGCAGAAGCTCTGCAATAGAAACACCTATGTTTGATGGCAGGACACCTCTTTTAATACCCAGTTCAGGGGAATCGGCCTTATTTGTTATGTTACAGAGATTCATGACTTCACCGCGTGACAAACCGTCTTCTATATCGCCTTCCAGAAGCATAAGCTTTGGGTACGCCTGAGGGCCATCCGGGTAATCCATAATCATAGCAAAAGTTCCGTTGGTCAGTTCCACAATTGAACCGATAGGGAAAACCCCCATCATTTGTATAAAACTTTTCAATAAAACCAGATCAAAGCTTCTTTCTCTCTCATACCACATCCTTCTCAGCGCTTCATCAGGTGTAAAAGACCTTGTACGGTATGCGCGGTCTGCCGTAAGCGCTTCATAAACATCAACAATGCGAAGAATCCTTCCTGAAAGGCTCAGCTTTTTCATAAAATGAGTTTTCGGATACCCGGTCATATCAGGGTTCAGATGATGTTCAAACGGGCCAAGGATAATTTTGCACCTTAATTCTTTATCGGCATTCAGCCTTAAAATCTTTTTTACCCCAAGCATAGGATGATTCTGCATCTTTTCCCACTCATCAACGGTCAACTTGCCCTTTTTAAGAAGGATATCCCTTGGTACACCTACCTTACCCAGATCATGGAACAGCCCGCAAACTGCGAGATGCTCAAGAACCACCTTTGACAGGCCTATATGCTTTCCAAGACAGGTTGCAAGAAGGGAGACATTTACTGAATGTGTATAAGTATAATCATCATATTCCTGCAGGGTAGCCAGTCCAAGCATTAAGGAACGATCTTCATGGATAAGGTCAACTATATTCTGTGCCAGTCGTCTTGCCTTGAGTACGCCGGCAACACCCTTTGAGGCCTTTTCAGCCACCTCTTTCACCGTATCCAACGCCATAAGATAGGTGTTCTTTGCCCTTTGCTGCCGTTTTACCTCTTCACTATCTTCAGAAATCTTCAGATCTTCATCCTTTTTTTTAAGTATTTTTACCCAGGAAAGAGCATATTCATTGAGCTTACCGTTAAGCCAGTCAATAGGATTTTCACTCTTTATTGACATATCAAGCAGGCGTATCAAAATCATTATATCTTTTGGTGAGGCTTCATGAGATGTGGTTAAAAAATTAAGTCCGCCAATCATTCTGTTTGAAAAATATTTAATCATTTCATTGATGATATTAAAAGTATCCCTTCCATGGCGCAGTTTCATGCCTCCAAAATGGAACCTTTCACGCCAGACCTGGATTTCCAGGTCACTTTCCTTTGTCATATTATCAAGGGCGCCTTTGAATTTTGCGAGACATTCCATTAACAGTTTATTATTATCCTTATGAATCCTTGCCGTATAAATAAGGTTATATAGCACCTTTATAAATTCTAATGCCGAAAGTTGAGACTGAGCACTATTTTCATTTTCCACTTCTGCCTGCCTCCTCATTCAGTTCCTGTATGACACTGTTGACTACTCCCTTCACACCGGAGAAAACTGATCTGCCGGCACGTTCCAGAATTTCATCCGCCTGGGTTATACCCAGCATAACAAGCGCAATAGCAGCACCCCTTCTTAGGTTTGTTCTCCTTGCCCCCTTCAGAAAACCCCATTTGAGAAGGGTTTCCTTAAGGAATGGGATGGAGCGTAAAGAACCGCATCTTCCAAGGGTTCTAAAGCATTTAATTAAATGATCTGCATGCAGATTCCCTGATTTGTTTTTACTGATGTATGAGACAAGAAACTCTTCAATGACCTCATCCCGTGTATGCCCCATGTATTCAAGTATAAATTGAGATATTGAATCATCTTTATCTTCAATCAGATTAAGCATATCCTTGATACGTGCCGGATCGAGTTTCAGAATACCTTTTACTGCCTCATAACGTATACGGCCTGAGGAGTGGCCGGAAAGTTTGGTAAGATATTTTAGGGCTTGCCCTCCGTCCATTCCGACAATCACTGATACAAGTCTTTCCAGCAAATTCTCATTGGTATTGTGCAGTGCGATTTCAAGTATCTGTGTGTCCTGTGACGCAAGCATGACTATCAAATCCAGCAACATCTTTCTGATAGGAACACCCTGTGATTGAGAAAGCAGTGGTATGAGTGTATGTATGACCTTTGGATTAAGGAGCATGAAAATTTCGCGCAGGATATCCGCATCCTTTGCCTCTATTTGGCCCCAGATATCCTGAATTGATTTTAGCGATTCAGTGCCGGAAGCGTTAACGAAAAAACCTTCTATGTGTTTTTTAGCCCATGGCATTTCCTTTGCGCAGATATCCAGAACATAATGCAGTCCCTGAAGTATCTTTAGCGTGACAATGAAGTCCTTTCGCATAAGGGACAATGTGTATTCATCGGAAAGGGCATCGAGAATTTTAATAAAAATCGATTCTTCTCTGTTTTGTATAAGGCTATCCAGCAGCGCATCCAGATATGAAGTAATGTCGGCATCTTCTTCTGTTCGGATCATTTCCTTTAACTTGATCTCTTCAGCCGGAGTATGTTTTATCGTTTTAAGATCAATCTCAGGATTATCCTCGTATACACTTTCTCTCCATTCAATATCAACAGGTTGATTGGATACGGATTTCCCTGATATAAGATCGGAAAATTTATCTTTTTCACTGTCACTGTCCCAGAAAAAATCTGCGACCTCATATTGTATATTACGGAATGAAATTTCCCAGAGGGCAGTAGCAATATCTCCTTCCGGTTCAGCTGACAATTTTGCATACTTGTTCATTATTGACAGAAAATCATGAATTTCCTTTTCATCTATTCCATTCGTGAACTGAAACCACCGTATACCGTCACGAAAAAGGGTATGGTGAAGGGAGCCTTCCTCAGGAGCCTCTGCAGAAATTATTTCTCCTTTATAAATTATCTTTTCTCTTTCTATTTCGAATTTTAATGTACTGTATTTGTTAAGATAGGAGGATAACAATGTAAAAAAATGTTTTATTGAGTTTTCACAAATAGTATGACCATGAGGATAAAGCGACAGGTTCTTGACAGTAAGGAGGAGGGAGGTGAATAACTGAGTTACCTGTTTCAATTCTTCATTAAAAACTCCATTACCTTCTTTAATAATTTTTTTCTCCTGAGAATCCATTATGTTACCATCTAATAGAGAGTCCTGTGCAATAGCATTCAGCAGTCAAAATCAGTACGGTTCTTCATAAAATTAATATATCTTACAGCCTGTAATAAATATTTTATCTCTTCATGCGTGATAGTATAAATGCTGTTTTTTCAAGTGCATACATTAGAAAGACAAAAATATATTCCAGCAATGCAAATTATAATTGCAAGATACATACCAATAACAGAAAATAACATGAAGAGGTATTTGATCTCATCCTGGGGGAAATGCGCTTTCCGTGTAACGGCCCATGAAGGCGACTTATAGCAGCCACTCCTAAAAATCAACCCGTCTCAACACTGTCCCTTCCATCTTTTTAAATACTCCTTCGGAAGTTGTAATATTTATACCAAAGTCAACAACAAGATCCCTGATAATGGGGAATCCTTTCATAGGTTCCAGAAGAATGCTTTCACCTGGTTTAAGCGCCCTTGAGCATGTCCGCATGCCCTTGCCATTAACCATCATAAGGCATGACATGCACCATGAGCATCCGCAGCAATAGTCCCGAAACGCCAGAGTATCATCAATATTGTCTCGAACGTATTTTACGGCCGGTAACAGAAGCAGGCCTTCATGCCAGGGGATCTCGTACTTTTTATAGAAAGGTGCCTGGTCAGTGGCAGGGTCATATCTGAATATTTTGAAGGTTACCGATTCGTTACTCATATCTTTCTCTCCGGGTTGGATTTTGTTGTTGTAACCGGCGCGGTGCTTAATTCCATATGATCTGATTTCTTTTTTACCCTTGTATGTCTGAGCCACTCTGATTTGGTTTCCGGATAATCCTCACGAAAATGTGCACCCCTGCTTTCAGTTCTTAAGAGTGCCGATCTAATGATCATTTCAGCAACATCCAGTATGTATGGCACCTGGATGGCTTCAACCCACCCGGGATTAAAGGTACGCCCGGACGGAGCCCGCATTTCTGGAAGATCATTGTCTCTCACCGATTGCAGGGCTGACAATGCCTTTTTAAGGTTCTTCTCTGTCCTTGCCACACCCGCATATTCCGACATTAATGAAGCGACACTTTCCACTATTGTCTTAGGGGCAAGGCCTTTTTCTCTGAAAAACCCGCAAAGTCTTTCATATTCACCTTTTAAGGTATCTTCGTTTCTGATCTCTTCAACTCCACTGGCATATTCAAAAGCAAATTTACCGGCTCTTGCACCAAAAACGATAATCTCAACCATGGCGTTTCCTCCCATCCTGTTGGCCCCGTGCACGCCACCCGAGACTTCGCCTGCTGCGAAAAGTCCTGCAATGCTGGTCTCACATCTCTCGTTTATCCTTATGCCACCCATGAAGAAATGGGCGCCTCCAGGGGTAAATTCAATCCTCCATTTCTTGGGATCAGGATCATTCACACTCATCCTCTTGATAAGCAGCCATCTCTCTTTTGCAACTTCCTCGGCCAGGGAGTGTTTCAGCTGATCTTCTATCTCTTCACTCGTCAGGGGAGAACGTGTAAGGTCAATAAATACACCACCACGCCCTGTGCCCCTGCCCTCTCTGATTTCGTTATAGGCTGCCCTTTGAATAACATCCCTGGGTTGAGGCTGCTTAATGAATTCATCACCAAGGGCATTTATATACTTGCCACCGCACATCATACATAGCAACTCCGGATTACCTAGGAGCCAGGGGGGATATAGCTGATTTCCTGTAAACTGCACCATCTCCATATCGATTAGTTCCGCACCGGCATGGTATGCCATTGCATAACCCGTACCTGCCGCATGGCCGTGCAGTCCAAAAGGCGCATTGGTTGAATGGGGATATATCTCTCCCAGCCCTCCGGTGGCAAGGACAGTTGCCTTTGAATGAATAACAAAATAATCCCCTTTTCGAATATTGAGGACAAAAGCCCCTGTGACCGAGTTACCGGATTTTATCAGTTTTGTAGTTATTACATCCTCAAGGACGATGATATTCGGGTGACGGGCTATCTCATTTTTAAGTGCCTCCATATACCCGGCTCCCGGGATGTAGTGGCCTCTCGGGTGGGGATGCCTTTTAGCTCCTCCGGAAGATGAAGCCCCGCTGCTGCTCTCGAACGGGATCATTTTAGCACCCCACTTTATCAGTTCCATAGCCCTTTGAGGGCCTTCTACGGTAAGGGCTTCAACAAGGTTCTGCTCATTCAGATAGCATCCGTAACGGAGGATATCCTTAAACAGCGCCTCCGGGCTGTCATCCGGATGATCTACCCATACCATACCTCCGTTGGCCATGGCCGTTAATCCGCTCTTACCGATAGGCCCCTGATTGAGAATGACAATCTTCATTCCGGGAGCCATTTCAGCGGCCTCAATAGCTGCCCTGGCGCCGGCACCACCGGCACCGATCACTAAAATATCAGCCCCTATCCTCATTTCTGTATCCTGCATTTACTAAACTCCGACCATGGATGCGGCAAAATAGTCACTCAGTTCAGAGGCTAAGAAGGCAACCATAGGCGCTATATCATTTGGAGTACACAATCTCCCAAGGGGTAACGTTGGAGCGATGCTCTCCATCCTCGGGTCATGGGCTGTTAACCCGGTTGCGGCGAGTCCCGGACTATATACTGTAACAATTATCCCTGTACCCTGCACCTCTTTTGCCAGCGCCCTGGTAAACATTTCGACACCGGCTTTTGCCGCACCATACATGGATAACAGGGGAATACCCTGTCCGCCTGAAGTGTTTATTATTCTGCCTGACTTGCGTTTCATCATGTGTGGTAAAACAGCATGGGCAACATTCATCTGCCCTATTAGGTTGACCCCTATATCATATTCCCAATCCTTTCTGCTGGATTGTATAAAGGACATCATTTTACTACTCGCGCCTGCGTTATTAATCAGGATGTCTATATGGCCGAACACATCGATCCCCTTTTTAATCATCTCATCCACCTGTTTCCGGTCTGTAACATCAACCTTTATGGCTACAGCCCTTTGTCCAATAGAAATGATTTCATCCGCAGTTCTTTCGGCTCCTTCGAGATCAATATCTCCCAGAATAAGGTTACAGCCTTCAAAAGCCAAAGCCAGAGCTATTGCCTTGCCGTATCCTATCTGGCTTCCCGCGCCAGTAACGATTGCTACTTTATCTTTTATTTTCAGATCCATTGCTGCTCCTTTAAAATTAAAAAGACCTCATATTTTTTCCCAGGAAAGCCGGATTTACTGCGCCAATCCATAAATCCCATAGGTTAAGATAAGGACTTTTTTTATTTATAATTCAAGTTTGGTATCCGCTAATCCAGATTACATAAAAATGGTTTATTGATGATTTTGAAATTTTATTACCCCTCATAAAAATATTAATCAAGAGAATAAGTTAAAATCAAACACGGGCACATTATAGCAGAGTGCTGATTTCTTATTTTTGGGTACCATATATTAAGGATTGCTTATTATAACTTGACATACATTAGTAATGTACATATTTTTGTATATCAACAATATTAACCTGATACCAAAAACAACCGTTATTATGTACATGGATTGTCCTGTGCGAAAATCCTATTTGTCCAAACCGGTGTTTAATATTTGATAATATAAATTAAATAGACAAGGCAACATCATGCTGAGCAGTGAAAAAGAACGACTGATTTCAAACCTGATCAATATAGAACTGGCATTTGAAAAAATGTATAACAGATTTTCAGCAAGAAAGAACTTCACGGTACCGGTACAAAATTTCTGGAGGACTATTGCACTGGAAGAGGCTCTGCACGCAGAAATACTTGACAAAATACACCAGGGAATAAAAGAAGATAAAATTTCTATTATTATTGATATAAAATTGGAAACCCTTAAAAAGTTTATTGAAAAGGTAAATGGGTTGATTAAGGAGGCATCTTTAGAGGATTTAACAGAAACCGAGGCATATTCTCTCGGAGCGGCTCTTGAAGTGGAACTTGATGAATCGGGTTTTACGAAAATGATTAAGACAACAGACCAGAATATAAATCAGATGCTAAAGAGAGTTGAAAATGACACCAAAAAACACAGGGTGATGCTTGTGAATTATTCAAGGGGAATAAAATAGAAAAAATCGCGCAACCATTGGCTACCGTTTTTTTACATACATTACAGGGAGTATAAATTGACAAAGTTAAATCTTTTAATTCTGATTATTTTAACACTTTTTTTCAGCATCAACTTATTTGGGCAGGAAATATCTCATGATCATGATCGCCCGGTTTCAGTAACTCCTCTTTTTATACAATCATCTCTGAACGTCTTCAGGCGTTTCGAAGCGGATGTTGGAGACATGAATAATTTCTATGGAAAGGTGCTGGGTTTCGAACAACTGATGACCTTTAATGTGGGAGGTGGCACAAAAGTGGGCCGCTTCCAGGTAGGCGACTCGCAGGTGAAGCTTTCGGACATTGTCCCCAACAGAAAATATCATCGGGGAAAGGTCCAGGACGCGACCGGAGTGCGTCTTTTAACATTCTTTTTTATAAACCGGAACGAACTGGAAAAAAGGTTTAAGGCCCATGGGCTGGCCGTTCCACATTTTGAAGCTGTACCGGATACCTCTCGCCTCCGTGCACTGGTTCAGGACCCTGATGGCCAATGGGTCGAACTGGTGATTGTACCGGATATAGAGGCCGCTGCATGTAAGGGGATTGAAATAGGCCTGGTTGTTTCGGATATTGCCAGGAGCAGGGTTTTTTATAGGGATTTTGCAGGGCTGGAAGAATTGCCTGCTAAGGAAGACAGCTTTTTTCATACAACAAAATATCCATTTCGACACGGATCGACAATTGTCAGCCTTCGCTGTTTTGGCCATGATCTCCCTGCAGATACGGGAAGCGGAGGAATACAGTATGTTGTCTCAGACGCCAAAGAGGTGGAAAGGATGGCAAAGGCGCGTAACATCGTGATCGACCAGCCCCTCAACATACTTCCAGGCTTTTCACTTCTTACAATTTGGCTGGATGACCCTGACGGTATCACCAACTATTTTGCCCAGACAGGTTTAAAAGAAAAATAGGATAGAGTATAAAAAGCGCAAAAAAAAAGGCCCTGCCTATTAAGCAGGGCCTTTAATCTTATTTATTTCAGCCAGTATTAAAACTGTTTCATCCCTTGGTTAGCTTTGAAGACTCGCCATCCTTGCCTTTGTGTTTTCGAGTTTATCGGATGCCTTCATCGCCTCATAGCATTTCTGTAATTTTTCCAGTATCTCTTTGAGTCTGGGATCATTCTTCCCTAACAGACCTTCCCTTACCCCAAAAGACTCTTCATAGAGCGATGCAGCCTTTTCATTGTTGCCCTCTGCAACATACAGAAGCGCCAGGTTTTCAAGTGATGCTGAATAGTATGCATGATTTCTTCCGAATGTCTCATCTGCAACTTTTATTACTTCCTGCGCTGTAGCAATGGCTTCCTCGATCTTACCGTTCTTGTAGAGTACTGCCATTCTTTTATTTAAACTATTATACAGCTGCTGTTGTCCGAAAGCTGTAGTGGAAAAGAAAGCCAATACCAAAGTTGCCAGTGCTATTTTAATAAATGATTTCATGTCTATACTCCTCCTAATGTAAAAAAAATTATATCATTAAAAAATTAAGCGGACTGTATCCGCATGGGCTGGTGTAAACCATTACCCGTTATTCCGATGCTGTTTTTGATATTATAAAAAAATACCTTCCACACGACTATAGATGTCTATATTCAGGTCCCTGATAGATTCAACAATCAGGGGCATAGCTTATAAACAGCATTTGCTGTGTTTCAATTCTACTATCGGTCGGCCCGTGACCGGACTTTAATAAAAAAGCATTCCAATGTTATTTTTTTTTAAATGTAAATTAATTTGGAATCATAAATCCCTGAATCAGTTACAAAAGGCATATATTCATATGACAATATTGGGTTTAACAAGCTTATTTCTTGAGAGATAATGGCATAATAGTGGTAATATATGATAGAGAATAAGCTATAAAGTGCCCCTTAATCAGCACATATAATAAAATCGTCAGTTATTGAGAAAATATATGATTTTTTAAATGGTTTAAAGCAACTACTCACCCTTTTCATGGGGTAATCAGGCGGAGATTCATTAAAAGTGCCATGAATCATTTATTACCTTAATACAGTGATCAATTCTTGCTTAGTCTCTCTCTATTTGTCTATACTGTATCTAATAGTTCAAAACTGCAAATTTATCATTTTTAAATAAAAAGGAGGGTATCTATGACAACACTGGAAGAACTCGAAGCAAGATTACATAGACTAACCGATATCAAAGAGATAGAAAGGCTCCAAAAGATATATGGTTACTACTGTGATTATTTTGAATTCAACAAGGTAGTTGAGCTGTTTTCTGACAATGCCGAATCAGTTGAAGTGGCAGACCATGGCGTGTATAAGGGCAAGGAAGGAGTGCGTAGATTTTATATAGATCTTATCCAGGGAGGCAAGGATAGGAAACCCAGATTCGGCCTCCTGTCAATTAACTTTCAGCTTCAAGGGGTAATAACCATTGACCCAGGTGAAAAAACAGCCAAAGGCAGATGGTATGGATTTATGGTAGAAGCAAAACCCACTCTATCCATTCATGAAGGTGAGTTACGCGCCCTATGGGGGAATGGTATATATGAGAATGAATATATAAAGGAAAACGGGAAATGGATGTTCAAGAAGCTCCACTTTTTCCTCAATTTCAGAACCCCTTTTGAAGATGGATGGTTGAAGACCCCGGTAGTGGGACACACTGGACCTGATCCTGATGTAAAACCCGATGCCCCTCCGACAATCTGGTCGCCATACCCCTCAGCATACAAGTTCCAGCCGCACTTTAAACACCCCATAACCGGGGAATAAACAGGATTTTATGAAGAAAGGATGGTGCAATATGAATTTAGAGGAACTTGAGGTAAAGATAACACTCCTTGAGGATATACAGGCAATAGAGGATCTGCAGAGGATGTACGGCTATTACTTTGATACACATAACTGGAAAAAGATCATAGATCTATTCAGTGAAAACACAGAATCCATTGAGATAGCAGATCATGGTCTATTTTATGGGAAAAAGGGCGTCAAAAAGATTTACTGGGATATTATTTCGGGCGGAGGTGGAAACAAATTTCCGTACTGGGTGGAGTTTGTTATTACACAGATAGGCGCTGTTGTAACCGTGAACCCGGATGGCAAGACAGCACAGGCCAGGTTTCAGACATGGCTCTGTGAATCCAAGCAGTATGGGGCATATCCAAGGCAGGAATGGCTTCACGGGTACTATGAAAATAAATATATAAAAGAAAACGGCAAATGGCTCTTTTTAAAGCTGCACTGGAACAACACCTTCTGTTCCCCGTTTGATGCGGGATGGCTGAAACTCCCGTTGATGGGGTGGATGCCGGTACCTGATGCAGACGCACCGCCTACTGCCTTTCATCCCTACCCTGGCCGCTGCAAGGTGCCGTATACATTTAAGCACCCGATTACAGGGGAGGAATAATAAGAGCTTACCAGGGGATTCCTGATAGAGACAAGGCATGCCTTGTCTCTACATTATTGTTTAGTGAATTGATCTAGAATTTAACCACCTTTGGCGCTCCGCCAAAGGATGCAAAGGTTGCTGTGGCATTCTTCAGGTACAGCACCTGTGTGTTGGGATCATCAGCTTTGTACATGCCCTGTAACTGAGGGTATGCATCCAGCATGGCCTGCTTTGGCGCTATCCTGTCATCCTCAACAGCGGTTGCTGATATGCGAACCCATGCGTCGCCTGAAAATGCACAGATCTCTACCTTGGGATTTTTCTTCATCTGCTTTGATACATCCTTGGACTTACCGGTCTGGATATAAAGCTTTCCTTCAAAGATAAGGTATGTACCGAAGGGACGCACCCTGGGCTGATTGCCCTCTGTGGTCGCAAGATAATATGTTCCGCATTTCTTTAAAAAATCATAAACTTCCTGCATAATTCTATCCTCCTTTTTTTATTTGTTAGTTTCCTATTTTTCAGTATTTTTACTGTGACTTTAACATAATATTTTTTAAATTCCATCAGTTTTTATATAAAAAGCCGCATTCTCTCCTGCTATCCGTGCTGAATTGAGCGCAAAACCGAGAGCAGTCCCGGTAAGATGGTGGGGATATGAACCTGCTACCCAGCCCCCTGTGTCATTTCCTGAGGCGTACAGGCCGGGGATTCTTTTATTATCGGTATTTATCACTTCCATATGGTGATTTATTTTTATACCGCCAATAGTGCCATGATGGGCCTGGGTGCATCTGAGTGCGTAAAAGGGAGGCGTAATAAGTGGTTGAAGAAATCGTCTCTCCTTGAAAAATTCGTCATCATATTCCTTATCGCAGTATTCGTTATACCTTCGGATAGTATTCTTTAAGGCTTTATATTCCGCACCTATCCATTCTGCAATCTCCTTCCAGGAGCGGGATATCATGACCCTCCCTTTGGTTTTCTCGATTTCCAGTTTTCTGTCAAGCTCTACCATCCTGGTTCCCGCAGGATACCTTTGCGGTTCAACAGCCTTTACGGTTCCACCGTTTACAAAACCCTGTTTGATTTCATGATCAAACAGGGTGAAGGAGATCCTGTCAGGTTGTATGTTCAGGGCGTTTGAAGATGCTGACGGGATAACATCTTCATTTATAAACCTCTCTCCTCTCTTATTCACCCATACGGTGTTACTTTCCATGGAAACCACATGGACGTAATTTGATCCTTCAAACAAAGGCCCCATAGCAATAACCGAACCCAGTCCCTCTGTTGCTGCTCCTGCCTCAATGGCCATTTTGAGGCCGTCTCCGGTGCATGGTATTCCATATAACCGAAGTGTATCTGAATAATACGGGTAGTATTTTTTTAAAAGTTCTTTATCTCCTGAAAAGCCACCGGTGGCTATAACAACTGCCTTTGCATCGATTGGTACTGTTTTATCTTTTTGCTTTGTGATAACACCCGTTACCTTTCCATTATTATTGATTGATATCTTTTGCCCTTTTGTTGAACAGAGGATCTGCACGCCAAGTTCCTCACACCTCTTTTGAAGTATATGTATAAGCCTTTTACCATATCCTGATACAACATGAAAGACCCTGGGAAATTGGTTGGCATAACAGAATGGGACATCCTCAAATGTTATACCCATATCCTCCAGCCATCGGATAGTATCACCTGATTTATCTATAAACGCCTTTACTATCCCTGGATTGACCATCCACCTCGCATAATCCATAGAGGCCTTAAAGAGATATTCCCTTGTGGCATTGATTTTTAACCGCTTCTGAACCGGGCTCTCAGCAGCAAGAATACCGGCAGCAAGGGATGCGTTCCCGCCTGTTTTTTTCTGTTTCTCCAGCACAATTACCTTTGCACCCTTTTCTGCTGCCGCAACAGCGGCTGCCATTCCTGCCCCGCCGCCTATAATCACAACATCAGCAGCCGGATTACCGGGTTTAGGCGATCTCTCTTTTTTTTGCTTTTTCATCTGGATACCTCTCATTTAAACCATGTTCACAAGGAACAGCGAAATCTGTGGAAATGCTATCAACAGGGCTAAGTGTAGAAAATCAGCAATGACAAAGGGTACTATTCCGCGGTATGCTGTTCCTACAGGCAGATTGATAGCCTTTGTAAGGACAAACAGGTTTATACCAAAGGGGGGAGTGATCATTCCTATTTCCATTACCCTCACCATAATTACTCCCCACCAGATCGGGTCATAACCCAGCCCGACAATAGTAGGGTAAATAATGGGGACGGTAAGGATAATGACAATCAACACATCAAGAAAACAGCCAAGAATAATATAGACAGCTACTATCCCCAGTAAAATGGCAAGTTTCGGAATCTGCAATCCTACTACAAATACACTCATAACACCCGGCAGATTGGTAAGAGTGATAAAGCGCATAAAGATAAATGCGCCTATCAGCACATACAGTATCATTGTTGTGCTTTCGGCTGTTTCAGTTGCTGCCTGCCTTAGTTCCTTCCACCCGAACCTTTTCAGTATCAGCGCAATAAAGACCGCCCCGAATGCCCCTACAGCACCGGCTTCTGTCGGGGTGAATATCCCCGCATATATGCCGATAATGACCAGTAAAAAAATAATGATCATTGGCCACACCACCTTGAGGCCAACGATCTTTTCCTTAAGATCAACTCGCTCACTTACCGGTGGGGCAAGTCCTGGATTGAGGCGGCAGGTGATATATATGATCATCATATAAAACAGGACCTGGGTGATTCCCGGAAAGATCCCTGCCATGAATAGTTTACCCACTGATTCTTCAGTCAGTAATCCATACAGAATAAATCCCAGGCTGGGGGGTATAAGGATACCGATAGTCCCCCCGGCTATCACACATGCGCTTGACAAACCATCATCATAACCGAACCGTTTCATCTCGGGATAGGCCACTTTGCCCATAGTTACAGCAGTCGCAATACTGTCCCCGCATATTGCAGCGAAAAGCCCGCATGCGCCGACTGATGCAATAGCAAGACCTCCCCTGACCTGCCCGATCCACTTTCTGGCTGCATTATACAGGTCCTGACTTATGCCTGTAACTGCGACGATGGCCCCCATCAGGATAAATAACGGAATGGCGGTTATAGGGTAATATGCGGTCTGGACATATGGCTCCATCCCTAGCATGAGCAGGGCTGTCTCAAAATCTGCAAGATAAGCATAGCCCAGAAATCCGACGAGTATCATTGCGGTTCCCAGCCGCATTTTAAAAAACATAAGGACAAGTAACGCTGCAATCCCGATAATGCCTGCTGCTTCTCCGCTCATCTGTTAATTATTATCCTTTCCTTTCATGGATTTCACATTTTTTATAAACATGATCAACACAGCGGAAAACAGGAGAAAAAAACCAAACGAAGTAACAAAAACAAAGGGGTATCTCGGAATGCCAAGTATCGGACTTGTGACCCCCATATCCATGGCAGAGATCGCCTCCATGAAACTTCTCCAGGCAATTATCAGGGATAATACCAGTGTTACTATATTATCAATGGCATTCAATAAAGCCCTGCCTCTTTTTGATAATTTTCCTGTGATAATATCAACACTTATATGCCCGTCATTTAAGGCGCACCAGCCAATTCCCAGAAAGACAACGCAGACCATAAGTGTAACAGATATTTCCATACTGCCTATAATCGGTTTATTGAAGAAGAAACGCATAATCACATCAGTAACAGTCATCAGCATCATGGCAAGGAGGATGACCACACCGATTATCCCGCAGGCCTCGATAATAGTTCTGAAAATTTTCTCCACTTTATTCATATGGCATCTCCAAAATTTAAACCTCTGTGATCTCTCTGGCGCGCCGTAGCTTTCAGCGAAGGAGGCTGTGTATTCTAGCGACCATCGGTAGCTGGTGAGAGATAAAAAACAGATATCTCACAGAGCCCACAGAGGCCGCGGAGAAAAAAAATATTTAATTTATTGTAAAACTTATATATTTTATATCTACAGAGTAATGCTTATCGATATTTATTAAACAGCCCCATCAGTTGATCAAATGTATTTCTTGCCGGTAAACCCATGGCCTCAGTTTCTTCAATCCAGATGTTGTTTACCGGGACCATGGTATCAGTCCAACCCTTAAGTTCTTCCGGAGAAAGCCTGATAAATGTATCTCCTTTTTCTTTTGCAGCAGACAAGGCCCGTAACACCTCATCCGAAAGTGCATTCAGGTTCCCGTCTCCTGCCCAGTCATAGGCTTCAATAATTATCTCCTGCAGATCTTTTGGGAGTCTGTTCCAGGTTTTCAGGTTTACTATATATCCTGAAAAAGAAGGTTGAGCCCCTTCTTTTCCAAGCAGGGTATGAAATTTAAACACATCCGCAAGTTTAAAGGAGTCGATCGCCGCCCAGTGAACAAATTGCCCGTCTACCAGACCGCGGGAGAGACTCAGATACCAGTCCCCTGGCGCAAGCTGCACCGGTGCGCCCTTCAGTGATCTTATCCAGAGGGCTGGGTCTTTTCCCATGATGGATATCTTTTTCCCCTTCATGTCTGAAGGGATTCTTATTGGAGCCCTTGTTGTATGCAGGTTGAATCCCGGCATTGCGATGATGCTTATCCATCGGATACCTTTCGCTTCCAGCTCCTGATTGAGTGCAGCATTTGTCCTGATCAATTCCCTGAAGGCCTTTGTTGCTGACTCTTTGGACGGGATATCCATGATCATCCTGGTAAAGACAAGATTCAGGTTGAACTGCCCTGTAAAGAGACCTGGGTCGACAAAGGAGATGTCGGCGACACCGGAGGATGTACCCCTGATGGTGGTATCGTACTTGAGAAGCGATTCCGAGAAATAGGACTTTATTTTGATCCTTCCCCCGGATTTTTCTTCAATCCTCTGTGCCGCCTTTTTTGACCACTGCCCTGGCGGTATCGCTTCCGGCCCAAAGTAATGGAACCTGAAATTGAACCTTTCAGATTCAGCATTCACTCCCTGAATGCTGATGGCCATGATAATATAGAAAACAATCACTGAAAAAAAACAATTCAGTCTCTTCATCCGGTTCTCCTTTAACTAAATCACCATAGCAGCATCAAAACCACTGGTCACGGCATTCCATAGTGTACCCTGGCCGGTATTGCTGTCACCGACAACATAACTCTCAGCCACAGCGGCCTTTAACCGCCTGATTAATTCAGAATAAGCGTTTGGCTTCATGCCTGATGCAAGAATAACATTATCAAACACAAGGTTTTCTTCTTTTCCATTCCTTTTAATAACAGCATAGTAATCGGTTACATCTATCAGCCATGTGTCAGGCATAAGTTCGACATTATGCCTTTCCAGTAAATCGAAAAGATAGAATGCGTTAATAGGTGAGGTACCCAATCCAAGCTGCTCCCTGGGCAAGGCATCTATCAGCATCACCTTTTTACCGTCCTTAAGATACTTCAAGGCTGTCTCACAACCGGTAAGACCGGCTCCGACAACCAGGATTTTAGTCCCGATATCAATATGTTCCTTTTCAATATCACCTACCCATATAACTTTTGATTTATCCTGACATGTAAGAGCCGGGATGTTGGGAAGAGCTCCGACAGCGATAATAAGGGCATCGGCATTTTCCTTTGCTATCAGTTCAGGGGTTGCCCCGGTAGAAAGCCTTATATCGATGTTACTGTATTTCTTTGTCATTCTTACAGACCACTCAAGGTAATTTTTCAGGTCGGTTTTAAAAGATGCCATACCTGCCTCATATATGAGTCCGCCCAACCGGGCCTCTTTTTCAAACAGTATAACATCATGCCCCCGTTCAGCCAGTCTCCTGGCTGCCTCAAGCCCTGCAGGCCCGCCTCCCACAACAACAACCTTTTTCTTTATTTGAGGGGCCGGCATATACTGATAATCCATTTCACGGCCAAGAACAGGATTAATTGCGCATCTTGGCGGCTTCATAACAAAATGGCTGCGGCTTATGCATGTGTTGCATCTGATACATGGGCGAATCTGCTCCTCCTGACCCCGCTCCAGTTTATTGACCGTATCAGGATCGGCAAGGAGCTGTCGGCCCATGGCAACCATGTCAATTTTACCTTCAGCAATGGCCTTATCTCCCTCCTCAAAGGTGACAGCGCCAACAGCACTAACAGGAATTTTGAGGGCCTTTTTGAATTGCGCGGCATATTCGATATTGATGTTATGTTCCATGTAGGTTGGAGGCAGAATATAGGGAGTAAGTTTATTGATGGCAAGATTACCTCTTGAGACGTGAAGCAGGTCTATTTTGTTCTCTATAACCCTTGCGAATTCTATAACCTCTTCAATATCAGGTGACCCTGGCACCATATCTATTGCACTTATGCGGTACTCGATACTTAGCCTCGCTCCTACCTCTGCCCGGATAGCCTCCAGTACCTCCACAGCAAAACGGCATCTGTTTTCAAAGGATTGCGGGCCATACTGATCTGTCCGCCTGTTAAAGACCTTTGAAAAGAGCAGGGCTGGCAACTGGCAGTGGGCACCGTGGATGAGCGCCATATCACCGCCTGCCTTTAACACAGTGCCTGCGGCCTTTGCATAGTCCTCTACAAAATCCTTTAACTCCCTTTCTGTCAGGAGATTGCAATCGATCTCCATGGGTATTCCAACAGAACTCTCGACCTCGTGGGTTCCGAAATATGAGGCAATGGGCACCAGCTCTACACATGCCTTTGCGCCATAGCGCTTAACCGCCTCACACCATTCGGAAAGGAATACCACCATAAAATCATTATTCATCCCCACTATGTGATGGGCTGCGGGAGGCAGGACACGGTTTATAAATCCGCTGCCTAATGTCACAGTCGCAGCGCCGCCTTTTCCGCATGGCTTTGAAAACTCTATGCCTTCACGAGTGATATGATTATCGTATGAGGCCAGAAAATTGTATATCGGGGCGCTGGTGATACGGTTTTTAAGAACAAGATTTCCGACCTTGATAGGCTGAAACAGGTTTGGATATTTTGTTGCCATTATATTCTCTCTTATCAGGTTCCGGGATTTTCCATTTTGATTATACTCACTCACCATTCATGTCAGAAAATAATTAACCCAGAAAAGAATATGATGTCAACCATATATAAATGTAAAAAATCATATTATCCAGTAATTCCACAAAGTTATTGAAGCATCAACAACTTATACGGATTTATAGCTTTGATAGTTTTCATTTTCTAAACAGGTTTATAATTTTCAAGGGCCGAATGAATGCTTTTCTTAAGGATAAAATGACTCCATTTCTGAGGTAGTGTCCATCCAAGAAAAGAAAATTTCAGTTCGACCCCTACTACCCCCTATTTCTCACAAAATATCTTCTGGTGTAGTTCAATTCACGGGGTAATGGTATGTGACTTTTATCCTCTACCATACCGAAAATCAATGATCTTAACCTCAACATCCGGGTGAAAATTTTTAATAGCCGCCTTGAGGTAGACCAGATCCAGGGGGAAAATGGCATATCTCCGTGTCAAAATAATCCTGTATCGGGGGTACTATCAGTAAGACTTTCAAATGTGACCCAGCATTTTTTTTAAGAGGCTTATTCAATTCTGATTATCAAAAAGGCTTTTTTGTGCACGTATTACAGATGCCTCTTCTATCTCCTCGGTAATTTTTTCGGCTATCTTGATCATGGTTGCCTGCAAAGAGGACTCACAGAAATTCTCAACAATCTTTATTGCGCTATCTTCACCAAAGACTGCCTTTAGCTGTTGTGCACTCTTCGCTAAATCTATGTCTTTGGTTATCGTTAACTTGCCGTTCTCAAAAACAGCCCAGCCGTTCTTTGTTAGTTTTTCAGAAATATCCGCCAATCCGTTTTTAAAACCAAAACGTTTCGCCTGCTTGTCCAACAGCTCGCCCTCGGGAGTATTGGTATACAAAGCAGCTTCTACTTGGATACGCTGAGAACCTGTCAGCCTGTCCCATGGGGCATAAACATTGATACCGTGCTCGCGCAAAAAACGGGTAATGTAATCCTTTACCTGGGTGCGTCCGCCATCTACAAGACGTTTGTTATCATAATCAACAAAATTAGCGTTCTTCTTCACCTCATCGCCAATCCTTGTTTTCACATATTCTTGAACAGCTTGCAGGATCAAATATTTTGCTTCGTTTATCTGCTGATGGCGAAGGGACAAATCACTATGACGCGTCCCGTCACCCATCTACAGACCGCCGCCCCTGGCGAGGAAGTGGAAGTCGTCGAATATTCTGAATGTGTCCGGGCTGTGGGCAAAAGACTCTATAAAAGTGCGCTTCTCTCCCTTTAATGGCTTCAAACTCTATTACTGTATCTCAACACTTTTAATCAACTCATTAGCAATATTATAATTATCAAGCCTCATAATGCTTTCCTCTGATTCCCCGAAACTCAAAAGATTGATACTGCCATACCATAATATCTTTTGATCCATGATGGCAAACTTCTGATGGATATTGGATTTGAATACAACCTTTATCTCCATATCTTTTAATATATCCAATGCTGCGACGATGGCGCTCTGCTCCTTTTCCTTAAAATCCTCTTCCGGTCTTGTTATTACAATTACCCGGATATTATTCTGCAATGCAGCATCAATATACTGCGTCATCTGCATAACCCTTCTCTTTTTAACATAGGGGCTTACAATCAGGATCTCTTTTTTTGCATTGAGCATGTCATTTGTAAAGACAGGCAAAAAATTTTCCCTGTCATATATAATATCCACTGCTTCTGAATCAATAGTGTCTCCTTTAATCTTATACCCCATGGATGCATAACCGCTCTGGCGTTTACAATACATCTTTTCAAACATCCTGATATGTACATCCACATAATCATATATCAGCACCTCCTTTTTACCCTCAAACAGCCGGTGAAGCCTTCCTGCATACTGCTGGATCGTTCCTTTCCAGGATATGGGCATTACCAGAAAAAGTGTGTCCAGTCGCGGCTCATCAAAACCCTCACCAATATAAGGACCGGTGGCTACAATGGTAAGATTTCGATCAGAAGGAAATTCCCTGATTTTAAACATAGCCTCACGTGCCTGCTTATTCCCAATCTTACCTGTCAGCTTAATAACATCAGGTATCTCTTCCATAAGCTTTTCCGTAAGCAGTTCAATATGCTCTGTCCGCTGGGAAAAAACAACACAGTTTCTTCCAAGCTTATGAGAGGTTACAACATCCGTAATAATCTGTTCATTGCGGAAATCACTTGTTATCATATCAGGGTAGATATCATTAATGCCGATATCTTTCTCCTCCCTGTCAAATGGGATTCTAAAAGAGGTAAACCTGGGAATAACAAAATGATCAAATGGCCGGTTTTCCGCCTGCTTTTTGGGGTTATCTCGATATCGTATGGGTCCGCACTGCATGTATAGTATAGGATGATGCCCGTCCTTTCTTGTAGGAGTTGCTGTAAGGCCATATACATATCTGGCAGTTGCTGCCTTTAAAATCATTTCATAGGTAAAGGCTGATGCATGGTGGCATTCATCCGCAATGATCATCCCATAGTTTTTTATACACTCCTTAACCCCTCCATTTCGAACAAGCGACTGCATTACAGCAATATCTACTATCCCGTTCAGGTTGTTTTTGCCCGAACCCAGTTGACCGATAATTGTTCTCTTCTTTTTTCTGCCTCTTTTGGTTTTCAGAACTGCTTCTTCGGGTAAGGTTTCATTAATTACAAGATATTGGTTCAGGCGATCTATCCACTGATTGAGCAGATTTACTTTATCAACCAGTATAAGGGTATTTACCCTTCTTTCAGCAATCAATTTGATTGCAACTACTGTTTTACCAAAGGCAGTTGTGGCTGAGAGTATCCCGATATCATGGGATAACATCCGGTCAAGGGCAGGGGTCTGCTCATCCCTTAGCTGCCCGTTAAACTCTACATCTATTTTCCTGCCATGATTGGTTTTATCACAAAAGTGAATCCCTACATCAAGAGATTTCAACTCTTCAATCAAATCAGCCTCACAGCCCCTTGGAAGGCAAAGATAATCCTGTGTGACATCAGCGCACGAGATAACCCTTGGATAATCATGTGTTGACAGATGCATAGCCTGATGTTTGTAGAACTCGGGGTTTTTAAAGGATGCCAACCTTTTAAGGTGGTTTAGCGCCTTTTCAGATATGCCTTTCTTTTCAATATAGAGCATATTTGATTTTACTATATCAATTACCGGAGGAAGATCATTTTTATTAATAGTTACTTTTCTGGTGGTCTCCCATGGCCTGGGGTCCTCTTCATCATCAATCTTCAACTCACCAAGTTCATGACCTTGAGACAGGTCAACAATATAATGTCCGATCTGATCTTCGTTTATTCTTTTAATTGATGACAAAAATGCCCATTGATCAGGGTATGGCTCAAAGATTTCATTGATGAATTCGCTGTTCTGATTTTTTCTTGCCTCCTTCTGGAAGGGAAGGGCAATAAGGTTTCCAAACCCTCCATTTGGAAGGGTATCCTGATTGGGGAATAATCTGTCATAGGATTTGAACCTGATCTCATGACGTTTATTCATGGAGTATGTCAAAAGGGCGGTCCCGAATCTCCTAGCAAATGTTGCCGGAAGCTTATCTTCAAAGAAAAACCATGCATGCCCACCATTACCAGACCTGGAGCGTTCAATTGCTACAGGTATATGAAACTCAGCACAAATATTTCTTACAATGGATATGTCTTTCTGCCACCCTTCCTTATCAAAATCTATTGCAAGAAAATAACAGGTTTCATCCGGCATCATGGGATAAACTCCTGCAACGATATTTCCCCGAAGATGATCATCTATCACCTTTTCACTTAATTGCGCATATGAACTGTTCTTGCATTTGGAGCATGGTGTTTTTGGTTTGCCACATAAATCCTTATGCCATTGATTGAGACAGACCGGGGAATATCCTGATCCTGTCCTCTTTTTGTTTTCCCATCGTGTTGCATAGACATCCTCACGACCTTTAAACAGCGACATGAATAATTTGATCTTTGAATGTGAATCTGAATGGTTAGTTACTTCAAATATGGAGGAATTTTCAGAAGGCAGGATATCAATTACCCACGGAGAGTCTATAATGCCGTCTTTTTGAGAAGTTATGCTATCAGGCTTTTCACTTATCAAAAGCCTTAACCTGTTGTTCTCACTAGTTAAATGATCTACCTCCTTTTTTAACCTGTGATTCTCTTTGAGTAGTTTCTGGTAATTCATATCATGGGTACTTTATTGACTCTCTGCCTCCAGTATTGAATAAGCTCAAAGTAAATAGAGCGGATGAGCTTAACCCTTTTTCTTGCGTCCTTCAGACCCTGTCCAGTTCCATTCTTACA
>CAZSZQ010000012.1:29261-42399 GCA_964610475.1 uncultured Desulfatiglans sp. | reverse complement strand
CGGCATTGGCAAAATGGGTAAATGGCCGCTTCGAAAGTAAAAACTTTTTGATTCAATGCCTGTTCAGCGGAAATGCCAATTTTGCCAAATCCGCCAAACAGAAAAATAAAAACTGAAATATATTGTAATAATAAGTGGTTACCGGAAATATATAGTCGCTGAATAGTAATTGAAAAATGTTTTGACCACTTATTGTGGGTGATTTTAAAAATATTTATATACATCATCTGAGAGATAAAGGGATATTAATTTTTTCAATAACAGGGTTTTTTACCCTAATGCACCCTTACTGGCATTAATAATCATTCTTTACATATGCAAACAGGGTGCATATAATATATACAATTTTATATGTTATATGGAGCATACAATGAGAACAACAATCAATGTAAAAGATCAGCTTATGAATGAGCTGGTAAAACGCACTAAAAGCCATACAAAAACCGAGGCTGTCGAGATAGCAATAAAAGACTATCTTGAAAAAAAAGCTATTGAAGACCTGATATCCCTTAGCGGAAAAATCGATATTGATCCTGACTGGAAGAGAGATGAAGAAGAGGAGCTTAAGGAATACAATGATCATAGTTGATACTTCTGTGTGGATCGAATTCTTCCGCAACAAGGATTCTCACATATCAAATCATCTGAAGCAGTTGTTAAGGTCAGGCAAGGTATCGATTACCGGGATGATCCTTGCTGAAATTTTTCAGGGAATAAAATCTCCAGATGAAGCCGGAACAGTAAAGAAAAACCTTGAATCACTACCCTTCATAGAGATGCAAAAAGAGGTGTGGCAGCTTGCAGGCGAAACATCGGCTTCATTAAGAAAAAAAGGAATAACTATCCCTCTTTCTGACATAATGATTGGGATAACCGCAATTAAAAAAGGACATGAAATTTTTACTGTTGATAAACATTTTGAAAAAATTCCGGATATTACCCTTTATGATCCTGTATAATTTTTAGGTTGGCGGAAGACTAGTCCTCTAAAGAAGATATCCTCCCGCGCTGTTTTTTAACCTGCCCCCTCTTCTGCTTTGTATCCACCCTTCTTTTTTTTGAGGCCAGGGTCGGAGCAGTTTTTACCCTGTATTTTGGTTTCTTTGATGCCTCTACTATCAGGTCTGCAAGTCTGTTTATTGCATCTCTTCTGTTCTGCTCTCTTGTCCTGTGCCTTTCTGCTTTTATGATAAGAATACCATCCTTTGTCATGCGTCTTCCTGCCAGCCTGATAAGCCTTCTTCTGATGCCGTCAGGTAACGAGGATGAATTCTTCACATCAAACCTGAGCTGGACAGCAGTAGAGACCTTGTTCACATTCTGCCCGCCCGGCCCGCTTGAGCGGATAAAATCCTCTTTCAGTTCACTGTCAGGTATATGTATATCACTGGTAATCTCTATCATGGTAAAATATCAACTTTCTGCCTTTTTAAAAAAGATTTACTACTCACGCGGTTATTGTCAACAGAATTATATGACCGGATAGTTTTATGTTGACATATAATACCGAACTCCATATAATTGCTAACCAAAAAAGGGTTTATTATCAATAAGTTAAGGCATGCCCATTGCTGAACATACTTTGAGGATAATGACCTTTCCCAGAATCCATTCCGGCAGTTTGGTTTTATGCATTTTTAACTATGCAAAATCTACTGCTGAAATAGTTTAAAAGAGATGGAGTAATAAAGGATAAACCGGAGATATTTGATATCAAAGAAACAGTTTAAAAGCACCTATAAAAAAAGGAGGAACAGTATGAAAATCAAGGCAGCTATAGTAAAAAAGGCGGCGGATCCATTTGTGATCGAAGAGGTAGAACTGGATGAGATCAGGGACAACGAAGTGCTGGTGAGTATGAAAGGATGCGGGCTTTGCCACACCGATCTTACAGCACAGCATGGGTATCTCCCGGTTAAATTCCCTGGAGTATTCGGCCATGAGGGGTCAGGCGTTGTAGAAAAGGTTGGGAAACTGGTCAAAAAGGTACAGCCAGGCGATCATGTGGCCATGAGCTATATATCATGCGGCTCCTGCGGACCATGCAAAAAAGGCCATCCAACCCATTGTGACGGTTTTTTCCCATTTAACTTCTTTGGAACAAGGCCCGACGGCAGCACTTATATGAAGCAGGGCAACAAGACAGTATACGGTTCATTTTTTGGCCAGTCTGCATTTGCCACACACGCTATTGCTTCAGAACGCAATGTGGTCAAGGTGCCAAAGGATGTGCCTGTAGAGATGCTCGGGCCGCTGGGATGCGCCCTTCAGACAGGCGTGGGCGGCGTTTTCTACTCACTTCAGGTAAAACCTGGTTCATCAATCGCCATTTTCGGCGGGACAGGTTCGGTTGGAGTGAGTGCAATAATGGGTGCAGTCGTATGCGGCGCCACAAAGATAATAGTGGTAAGCAGAAACGATGAAAAAATGAAAAACACCAAACAGTTCGGCGCAACCCATTTTGTGAATTCAGGAAAATGCAATCCTGTGGAAGAGATCCGGAAGATCACGGACGGCGGTGCGGATTACAGCCTTGAATGTACCGCTATTCCTGAAATACTGAGCCAGGCGGTTGACTGTCTTCGCATGGGTGGTAAATGCGGGCTTATAGGGGCTGCTCCCACGGGAGTAAGAGTGAGCATTGATATGCAGAGCATACTCAACGGACGCACAATCACAGGCATTGTTGAAGGTGATGCAGTGTCAGATATCCTGCTCCCGGTACTTATAGATCTGTACAAGCAGGGACGTATGCCCTTTGACAAGATGATCAAATATTATCCCTTTGAAAAGATCAATGATGCAGTGGCGGATGTAGAAAAAGGAAAAATAATAAAGGCTGTTTTAAAGTTCTAGTTATTATAGTGTCCATTCAAAAACATTTGTTTTTTGAATGGACACTAGTTAAAAAACCGTTCCCAGACAATAAACGCCCACACAATAACTGCAATGCATATGCTTAATAATACCGATGCCGATCCCAGGTCCTTTGCCTTTGCTGAAAGCTCGTGATGTTCTAATCCAATCCTGTCAATAGTAGCTTCAATAGCAGTATTCAACAACTCAACAAGAATTATGATCAGATAGCTGCCAATAAGGATCGCCCTTTGTGTACCAGTTTCACCCAGCAAAAAACCCGCAGGAACTACTATTATCCCGGCCATAATCTCCTGCCTGAATGCCTCCTCTTTCCATGCAGCTTTTAAGCCCGCCATGCTGTAATTAAAGGCATTGATCAATCTTTTTAATCCTCTTTCTGAACCGTCACCCATATGCCCTCATTTGTTTTATGGAGCTAAATATTAATAAAATCTATAATCGTTATTTCAGGCCGTGAAAGGAATCTTACAGGCGGTCCCCATGTCCCGGTCCCCCTGCTTACATACAGGTATGAATTATTCCCAAGATCATAAAGGCCGCTCATATATTTGTACATGGTACCTACTATGAATTTAAAAGGAAATATCTGGCCGTTATGTGTGTGGCCTGATAACTGGATATCAAACCTTCCAATGCTTTCCTTTTCTATACGGGGTTGATGTTTAAGAAAAATATTTATTTTACCGGGTGAAAACCCTTCAATCACCTTTTTTTCATCAATTAACTGTGCAGTGCCGCCCCTGTTTGCGGCAGGATCATCAATACCTGCCACATTGATAAAGCTGTTTACATTTGCGCTTTTATTTCTGAGCAGTTTAAAACCGCACTGTTCCGTGAAACCGCCGCTTTTTTCGATACCGGCAAAAAATTCATGATTTCCGGTTGCAGCATATTTACCATATTTTGTTGTGATACTGCTGAATAACACCTGCACCTTTACCGGATGTCTTAATCCGTCATCAATGAGATCACCTGTTGATACCAGCAAATCCGGTTCAAGGCCTGAGAGAATGCCTGTAATTTTTTTAGCCAGTCTTACTCCATTTATCCGGCTGAAGTGGATATCAGATATCTGTACAACCCTTAGCCTGCGAACCCCGTCCGGTAGTTTTTCTGTTTCAAGCATGATTTTTTCAGTTTTTATATTCCAGGCCTCATATAAACCGTATATGTTTACTACGGCTGTCAGTATAATAACTGCCCAGAGAATTATTCTCCTGTCAGGGATGAGTGTTATCAGAGAATGGTTAAAAATACGTGACGATATATATATAACAAGCCTGTAGATATCTGCTGCGAGATTAAAGGCAAAGAGCAGAAATATGATACTCATCCAGATATAACCGATATAGGTAACAGAGGTTAACAGCGTTTCATTACTTCGTCCCTCCATTACGCGCATAATGACAGGGCAAAGCAGCAGAAAGCAAAGGACAGCGGCAAAAATCAGATTCTGCGACAGAGAAAGATTGTATGCCTTGATTACTTTTCTATAAAAATAGAGATGCAGGAGGCCGTATAACGTAAGAAATATACCGATAAAGATCATAAAGGCATAATTAAATTTCATACTCACTCCTAAAGGTTAAAGACCTTTAGTCCTATATAATAGAAGAGTAAGGGTGTCAACGTCATGTAGAGACAAGGCATGCCCTGTCTCTAAGTTTTATTGAAAAATCCGGTTTTACCTGAATTCTCTATGCTTCTAATATTAACTGTTTTTAGACAAGGTTGCCGCAATATGATATTTTTTTCATTTAAAGGTTCTTTTAAAGGGAGGACAAGTAATGAGTGGAATTATCGATATCATTGAAGGCGATATCACAAAACAGAAAGTTGATGCCATAGTAAATGCTGCGAATACATCTCTTCTTGGAGGAGGTGGAGTAGATGGCGCAATACACAGGGCAGCAGGCCCGGAGTTGCTCGAAGAGACCAGGTTAATTGGAGGGTGCCCTACCGGTGAGGCGCGTGTTAGCCGCGGGTATAACCTGCCTGCCAGATGGGTTATACATACGGTCGGCCCTGTATGGAGAGGTGGCATAAACAATGAGGATGCGCTGCTTGCAAGCTGTTATAAAAACTGTTTTTTACTGGCCAAAAAGCTTGGCACTAAAACGATTGCATTCCCTTCAATAAGTACGGGGGCTTTTGGTTTTCCTCTTGAGAGGGCCACCCGGATAGCATTGAATGAAACAAGGCAATTCCTGGATAAAGAATATGAGTTTGAAAAAATACTTTTTGTCTGTTTTGGGGAAAAGGTGTTTAATATTTACAGACAGGTTTCTGCAATTGTGTAATAAAATGGATAAAGAAAAAAGTGCTACTCCCGGAAAAGGGCAGCCAGTTATTTATCATTCTTTCAAGAAAACCCTGTGATATTCCTCTTCATCAAGATATTTTTTTAACAACCCGCAGAGCATATCATAAAGACCCTCCATGTCCTGATCAGACATCCTGCCTGCAATCAGTTTGATATGTTCATCATCCGAAAATTTCTGCAGGTAATAGGCAAGGGTTTTTTCATTTGATTCACGGTCATAACCGTAGCCTGCAAGCCCGTTATAGTATTCAACAAAGGTGTGACTATGAATTGGCATTTTTATTCCTTTATTCTTCCCCTGCCCTGATCCTGATCAGCTGAGCCACAATGCTTACGGCTATCTCCTCAGGGGTTTCTGCGCCTATCTCCTCGCCTATGGGCGAGTATACTTTATCAAGCTGATCCTGTGTAAATCCTTCCCTGAGAAGATTTTCATAGATAATTTTTACCTTCCTTTTACTCCCTATCATACCGATATACCGGGCGGATGTCTTTAGCGCCTGGGCAAGCACCGTTTTGTCATGGGAGTGCCCGCGGGTTACGATGACCAGGTATGATGAATCATTTACGGATAGTCTTTCCATAACGCTGTCAAACGGGCAGGTAATGACCTCCTTTGCATAGGGAAAGGTCTCAGGTATAGAAAACTCTTCGCGGTCATCTATTATTACTACTGAAAATCCTACAAGATGGGCAATGGGGCCTATTTGTCTTGATACGTGCCCACCGCCGAATATATACACAACCGGTTCTGATATGACTGGTTCTATGAGGATATTTACAGGATTTAATTCAGCGTCGTAAAGATTCAATACCTGAGGCACTCTTTTTGAAATCATCTCATTTATATCTGCATAAAGGATTTGTTCCGCACCGTTTATACCATACAAAGATCCTGTCTTTTCGCCACCTGCCTTCAGAAACATCCTGGTTGAAAGGCCTGGCTTCCAGCGGTCTGAATCGAGGACAGTGGCAAGGATACCCGATCCTCCCCTTTTATTGAGCCCATCGATCTCCCATATGATATTCAGGAGATCCGGGCTGTCCGGTAATACGGGTTCTAAAAATATTTGCGCATTACCGCCGCATATCATCTCATTGGCATCCACATCGGCTCCCTGCATCTTGTGGAGTATCAGTGCAGGGGTAAGGGATGAGAACACTTCTTTGCCCGCATCAAGCACTCTTTTTTCCAGCTTTCCTCCGCCTATAGTCCCGACAAAGGCGCCATCCTCCATTATAAGCATCTTTGTGCCGGGTCCCCTTGGCGAAGAGCCTGCCTGAGAAACTATTGTAGCCAGCACACACATACTGTTTTTTTCCAGAAGCTCTGATAACCTGTTATATATTTCTCTCATATCTTTTTTCTCAGAATCCTGTTATCACCGACACGTACTGTCAGCTGTTCATGATCAAAAAATTCTATCAGCGGGATGCTGTACTTTCTTGATGTCCCTGTCATATCCTTGAACTGAGTGGGGTTTATTTCATTGTTTTTCTTCAGGAATAAAATAAGGTTCTCCTTTAGCCCGTCAATGGATTTTTTATGAAAATAAAGGTCTTCCTTTACCTTGACCAGAACCCCTTCCTTCAGAAGTATGCCCAGGATATCAGAACCATTTGCGCCGGGAAATTCGGAACTAACATCCTTAAAATATGGGGGCTGCAATTTTGCCTTGAGATAGATATCCTCTATACGGCTCCTTATCTCCTTCTGGTCATTAGCAAGAGTTATCCTGTGATCCTTCATGCGCAGGAGCTCGTTTTCTATAACAATAGCCCCCATCCCGCTCTGCTGTGTAACTAAAAAATTAAAAAGCCTGGGATTGGTTGAACCTGTTGTCCTTGAACGCAGTTCCTCTCTCAGGATGCCTGACTTGAGCGGGTTGTTTGCATGGTATTCGGATAGGATGGTTAAAAACTCTTTTGTTGCCGCTTCAAGATATTCTTCATGTATAAAAAGGCCGTTCTCCCTGCTGTACTGGATGATCTTTTTCCGGGCGGATAAAACCTTTAATGCCTCATCCACCTTTTTTCTGGGCAGGTTTGCAAGAAACTGCAGTTCGCCTGCATCCTTTCCTGTATAACGGCCCATTTTAACGAACTGCTCTATCTGAACTATATTATCTCCACTGTTCAGAAGCTCAAGATCGGAAATCACATTTTCCGAAAAACGCTTCTTTTTGAGCGGAAGGGGATTTATAATCCTGCCTCCGCCAATTGTCCTTACCGGCGAGTAGCTTCTCAGAATATATCTGTCACCCCTTAAAACAGTTGTGGGTTCATCGAGCCTGATCTGGGCAAAACATCTCTCTCCCTTGTTTAATACATCCCTGTCAAGCAGGACAATGGTGGAGATAATCTCAACAGTACCGGAATGAAAGCGCGCTTTTGCCCGGTTTTTAAGGGGCCTGGGTGAGGAGGCCAGGAGGTCAAGTTCCACGTCAATCATGAATGATGGCTTTAATGTATCCTTTGCCGCAAGGATATTGCCCCTGTCTATCTCTGTCTTTTCCATACCCTGTATGTTTATGGCGCTCCTTAAACCAGCGCTTACGCTTTCGGCATCCTGGTTATGAACCTGTATGCCGCGTATTTTGCTGTGCAACTCCTGCGGATATATAGTGACCTCATCCCCCACATTGATGCTTCCTGATATTGTAGTGCCTGTTACAACCGTGCCGAATCCTTTCATGGTAAAGACACGATCAATAGGAAGCCTGAAAAAATTACCGCTGTTTCTCTCCGGGATTTCCATAACCATTTTGTCGATCACATGAACAAGCTTATCTATTCCTGCCCCAGTGAGGGAAGAGACCTCTATTACGGGCGCATTTTCAAGAAAGGTGCCCTTAAGGTATTGTGTCACATCCTCCCTTACAAGTTCTATCCAGTCATCATCAACCATGTCCCGTTTTGTAAGAACCACGAGGCCGTGTTTTACATCCAGAAGCTGGCATATCTCAAGGTGTTCCCTTGTCTGGGGCATTATGCCCTCATCAGCAGCTATAACCATGGCGACCAGATCAACACCGGTAGCTCCTGCCACCATGTGTTTTACAAATCTTTCATGCCCTGGCACATCAACAATACCCAGAAGCTGCCCTCCGGGAAGCTTCAGATGGGCAAACCCAAGTTCTATGGTTATCCCCCTTGCCTTCTCTTCCTTGAGCCGGTCTGTATCTATATTTGTCAGGGCCTTTATCAGGGATGTCTTTCCGTGATCAATATGCCCGGCGGTTCCCAGGATTACCTGCTTCATTAAAAAACCTTTCAAAAAAAACATTTTGATACCCCACCCCATAAAGCGGGCAGTTCCATTGATAAACTGTTTTTAACGGTCATGTCAATCTCAAATAATTCTCAGGATCATTTGCATAATAATAAAAAGTGTCTATTATTTTGTCAGAGTAAAAATGGAGATAACACATCAGGCAAAATATTAATACAATAAGGAGCATGATATGAACTTAAAGACATATTTTGAAGAAGTAAATGGCACCGGAATAATTGCTACTGCAGACGGTAACGGGAAGGTTAATATGGCAGTCTATTCAAAACCCCATTTCATGGATAATGATGAAATAGCCTTTATCATGACAGATAAACTCACTCACAGTAATCTTATGACAAATGCCAGTGCAGCTTATCTCTTCAGGGAAGAGGGTGAGGGGTATAAAGGTAAAAGACTTTATCTTACAAAACTTAGAGAAGAAAAAGACAGTGATCTGCTTTACCATATCAGGAGCAGGAAATACCATTCAGGCCCGGATGATGGAAAATCAAGATTCCTTGTTTATTTCAGAGTGGATAAGGTGCTGCCTCTGATAGGAGAAGGTCAATAAACACATGAAAAGGAGATTTAAAGGCCTCAGCCACCTCTCTGAAGCCTGCCAACATAACCGGTCGTATTCCTTATATAGTTACATATATTGTAAATAAGGTTTTTAAATGTCCTTGATAGTTTATCATATTCCGTCTGGATCTCCGTAACATCCATTTTTTCGGTTTTAAGTCCTTTTGAGGGTATTATTATGGCGGAGTTTGGTTCATGCCCGAAATCCACAAAAGGAAGATTACCGATAATATCGTTTTTCTCGAGACTGAACATTATGTCCTTGCCTTCCGGGTTTTTTATATCAACAATAACGCTCCCTTCCATTATCCTGTATAGCCCGTCACCGGCCTCAAAAACCTTGTTTGTTGAAACGTGTTTTAGCAGGTTTTCATCTTCTGCTTTTCCTGAAAACACATCTATGGCCCTCATGTTCAGTTTGCGGAGCCTCTGGTCGAGGCTCAAAAGAAGTCTTCTGAATTCGGGTGAAAGCTTTGAATATTCATGGTAAAAGGGTTCAACATCAAGCAGGCATAGCCTCAGGTCCCCTTCTGCGACAACAGAGGCATTTCTTTCGTAATCACCATAGAGCAATGCCCTTATAGTACCGATAAAACAGCCTTCGCCGAGTCTTGCAAGCACCAGAGGGCCTTTTGGTGTATCTCTTGTTACCCTGACAACCCCTTCATAAACTGTCCAAATCCATTTGCCGTGTTTCCCCTCTCTCACAATAGGCTGGCCATTTTTATAAAAATCCTCCCTGACAACATAAAGATAATCTGTAAGGGGGCCCTTGAGAACCGGCATGCCCGAACTGTCCATAATGTCTGAGGTATGTATGGCAAGACTGCTGTCGTGCCCGACCTTTTTTATTTTTTCATTATCGAGTAATTTCAGGGCTTCCAGGACTATATCCATCCTTCCCTTTGTTATTGTTACCTCAACAGACTGGACATCTTCCTCATAAAAAAAATACTCCCCCTCCTGCCAGCCGAACATCCCGTACAGGGCCTTTGATCCTTTTATTGAGCCGAAAATTGCGTTTATGGGGTTTCCCTTTAAAAAATATATGATACCGGGGTGCGGGGTGTATTTTGAGGTAAGCTTTAATATACCTGTAGAATAATTACTGCCAAGGATTTGAAAAATTTCAGGGAGAGAAACAAGGCCGAGACTGCCTGAAAGTGCTATCCTGTTATTCATATCTGCAAACCCCTTTAATAAAAAATATCCATATGCCTGTTCTAATATTTTATGCAAAAAGAATGCCTCAACACCGGTTTTTGTACGATATTTTAACAAATTGACATTATTGTTGTTTATAAATAGCAGTATACATGTTTCAAATAAACCATAATCAGGGGTATATAGTATTGCCATAATCCTGATGTTCCTGTATTAAAAAGATTACATTTGATGGTTAAGAAACAGGCATTATATATTTTACTGAACTTGCCGGGGTGCAGGATTACCGATGATTTTAAAAACAGCAAAAGAAATATTTAAAATGAGGGACGCAGGGCTTGTTTTATGGGATGTGCATCAGACAGCCGCAATACTTGTCAGGGAAGGTATCACAACAAAAGAGATAGATATGGCGGTAGAAAAACGTATATCATCCCTTGATGCATACCCCCTTTTCAAAGGCGTACCCGGTAAAGTACCTTTTCCGGCCTGTTCATGTATTTCCGTAAACGAAGAGGTGGTTCACGGCATACCATCAGAAAGAATACTCAGATCAGGAGATATCGTAAGTATTGATATAGGAGTGAGTTATAAAGGCTTTTGTGCTGACGCCGCTGTAACGATCCCTGTGGGTAATGTGTCCGAAGAAAAGAGAACATTGCTTAAGGTAACCGAGGAAGTGCTTCGAATGGCCATTTCCATGATTAAACCAGGGGTAAACTGGAACACCATCGCAGACAGGATGCAAAAAAGAGCCGAGTCAGAAAAGTATTCGGTTGTAAGAGAACTTGTGGGGCATGGTATAGGGCGGGACATGTGGGAACCGCCAGAGATCCCGAATTTTTATGTCAGGGATGACCGTACCTTTACCATACAGAAAGGCGCTACCCTGGCGATTGAACCCATGCTGAATATGGGCAGGAAAGAGATAAAAACAGGAAAAGACCACTGGACCATTGTCACAAAGGATGCTAGTCCGAGCGCTCATTTTGAACATACGGTTGCAGTTACCGAAAAAGGTCCATTTGTTCTAACCTGCGGCCCTAATGGCGAGGGGTGGGCAATACCTGATAACGCTGAATATTAAGAAGATGAACATCCAGAATTGAACTTTCGACATCAAACTTTAAACGATATAAAAAACTATAAATATTTAGAAATTGAACATTACTGAATCTTGTTATAATTATTCGATGTAGATTTATTATAAACAGTAATTTATTAAATAAAGGGCAATTATGAAATCGGTAAAAATCATTTCGCTGTCAACGATTTTATTTTCCTTATGTTTCGGATTACATACTCAAGCGGAGATGATCTCAGGCATTGTTTACAATGATGTGAACAGAAACGGAATTCCTGATAAAAATGAAAAAGGCGTGTCCAATGTGCCGGTGAGTAACGGTGCGTCCGTTGTGCTAACAGACAAGAAAGGAAGGTATCATATTGATATAGAAGCAAATGAGGTCCTTTTTATTACAAAACCTTCGGGATATAAAATCCCGCAGGACGAAAACAATGTCCCAAGGTTCTTTTATATCCATTCTCCTTACGGGACACCAATGGATATAAATCTGCGCTATCCGGGTCTTATGCCTTCAGGTGAAATAAAAGGTGATATCAACTTCCCGATATACAGATATAAAGAGCAGGATGATTATGATGTTATTCTTGTTTCAGACCCCCAGACAGGTACAAAAGAAGAATTAGGATTTTTCCGCGACAGGATTGTTACAGAGTTTGCATTCAGTAAAGCAGCCTTTGGGATCACTGCCGGAGACATAGTATTTGATGATCTTTCCCTTTTTCCGGTATACAGAGATATAATGGCCCAGGTTGGAACACCCTGGTTTAATCTGGCTGGAAATCATGACATTAACTACCTGGCGCCGGATGATGTAAGGTCTCTTGATACATTTAAAAGATATTTTGGACCTTCATACTACTCATTTGACTGGGGAAAGGCCCATTACATAATACTGGATACCGTATTTTACATGGGAACTGACCCTGCAAAGCGTAACAGTGCAGGGGAATATATCGCAAAACTTGATGCAAAACAGTTGAACTGGCTCAAGTCAGACCTTTCCCACGTGCCAAAAGAGAAGCTGGTGGTTCTTGCCATGCACATACCCATAGACTCAATCAACGAAAGTTCACATGGAGGCCCCCTTGTAAACCGGAAAGAAATACTGGAACTCCTGTCAGGGTTTAAAAATGTTTTTGCTGTAGCCGGGCATCTGCATACCGCACAGCATCGTTATTTTGGCGCAGAGGACGGATACAATGGGAAAAAACCTCTGCATCTTCATATACTGACAACTGCCTCAGGGACATGGTGGAGCGGGGTAAAGGATATATCACTTATACCCCACACCACACAGCTCGACGGCACTCCAAACGGCTATCATGTAATGAGTATAAGGGGTATAAATTACTCTATACAGTACAGGGCAGCAGGTAAACCCTTTGACTATCAGATGCGGATCTCCATAGAAAAGATGCTTGAAAAGGAGGTCTATTCAAGTATACCTGAATCCATGATTATGAACCTTCAAATAGTCGTAAATCTCTTTGACGGAGGAGAAAGATCTACAGTCTCATGCCAGGTTGATAATGGAGAACCTTTTTTTCTTACAAAAGAAGCAAGGACAGACACATTTGCATTTAAAAGTTATGAAAAGGCCAATCTGTTTATAAGTGGAACAGAATTCCCTTCAACTCATATATGGACCGGAACCTTTAAGGATATTCTTAATCCAGGGGTTCATAAAATTATTATAAAGGCGGTAGATGAGTATGGTAAAGAGCACCATGGGATCAGGATATTTAATGTGGTGGATGATAAAAAAGGAAGAAGCGGCGGTTAAAATCCATATCTGTTGAAAATGATCAGTATCTCCTTTTGAGTAAGT
>CAZSZQ010000012.1:15784-29161 GCA_964610475.1 uncultured Desulfatiglans sp. | reverse complement strand
TTTTCATTTAACAGTAGTTGACACAAAGAATAAAAATATGGCATGCAGATGTTTAATACTATTTATTAGCTTTTTTATTTCGGAGATAATATAAAAATAAAGGAATTAAAATATAATGAAATTTAAATTTCCAAAAAGCGTAGTTGTTTTTTCCCAGGGATGGGTTTTTTCATTACTTGTTGCCGTGTTGATTGCAACCTCAATTAAATCTGCCATTGCAGACTGGAATACAGTACCAACCGGATCAATGAAACCTACAATTATTGAGGGTGACAGGATTTTTGTAAACAAACTTGCCTATGACCTAAAGATACCCTACACTACTATCCACATCGCACAATGGGATAATCCCAAACGTGGTGAAATCGTTGTCTTCTACTCCCCTGAAGATGGAAAAAGACTTGTAAAAAGGGTCATCGGCATCCCGGGTGATACAATTTCCATGAATGACTCACAATTGTTTATTAACGGCAATCAACTTGCCTATAGATATCCTGATGATAGAGATTTTATTAACTACCTGGTATATGATAAATACAAAGAGGATACTTTTGTAGAAAACATCGGCAATAAAAGCCATCCTGTGTTGATCATATCTCATCCTGCTGTGCTTGGCTCCTTTGAAAAAGTAACTGTTCCCGAAGGCAAGTATTTTATGATGGGTGATAACAGATACAACAGTGCAGATTCAAGGTATTTCGGGTGTGTTGACAGGAGATCAATAGTTGGGAGAGCAACAGCTATTGTTATCTCACTTGATATAAACAATATGTATAAACCGCGTTTTGACCGTTTTTTTACAGGACTGCCATAGACAATAATTCCCATGACGGAATTCGCATTTGACATATCTTGAGAGGCACAAAATGATAAAAGCAAAAGAATGGGCAGAGTCACTTGATATTAACACACAGGATATTTTACCTCCTTCAGAAGATGATAACGAAAATTACATACGGTCGGCCGGAGAAGTTGCGGGCCGTATTATAATCCTGCATTCAATAGTTGCAGCCGGCTCAGGTATCGATCGAGAGTCTATCACCAGATGGCTGCAGGATCAAAACCTATGGGACCAGGTATCGCCCAGTGAACAGACGGCTCTCCTTTCGCCCAGAAGGTTCAGGGAGGACAGGTCCGGGTCACAATGGTTTCAGGAGTCCCAGTGGGCGCTGCTATGGACGATTCAAAAGACAGCAAGTCTTGGCTTGCCCGTAAAAACCTGTGACAGCATAAAACTTGTTGATGAGATTATGCCCGCACTTGGCGGTGATATCGACCAGTTTATTTCCTCTGCAGAATTCAGGCCTGCTGCTGAGATTAATGCAGAACATGATCGTATATGCAGAATCTACTACCATGCCCAACAGGCAATAGACAAAGGAGAACTGCCGGAAGACCTGATATACGGGGTTTATTACCATCGGTATTATGCCTTCAGATGGCTTATGTATGATGAACCATGGGATGATGTTAACATAGGTATAGACGAACTTAGCTTTGAGGATTAGCCCTGTATTAAGATTAGATTAGAAACATATCAATTATCGAGAACCTGTCTTACAGATTCTGCTACACTATACAAAGCGAGTGGTTTCATAATGAATTTTGTGATGCCGAACTCCAGTGCCTTTTCTTCATCAATTATATCACTGTATCCCGTACAGAGGATAATCGGCATATCCGGCCTTACCTCCTTGACTTTTTTAGCAAGGTCCAATCCGGTCATTTTCGGCATTGTCATGTCTGTAATAATGAGGTTATACCCAAAGGGATTCTTTTCGAATGTCTCATAAATCTCAACAGGATCAGTTCCTGCGGTTACGCTGTATCCAAGCCTTTCAAACAGGTGTGTCAACAGGGCGGTAATGCTCTTCTCATCATCAATTATGAGTATTTTTTCAGTCCCCTCGAAAAGCATATTTTGCGATTCCTTTTCCTTTTCAGGCTGATCACAGACAACAGGAAACGCAATCCTTATAGTTGTTCCCTTTCCTGGCGTACTTTCAACCCGGATTTTACCGTTATGGGCTGTCACTATACCGTGGACAACAGCCAGCCCCATACCGCTGCCTTCACCTGTTGCCTTTGTTGTAAAATACGGATCAAAGATACGGTCCATGATACCGGGTAAAATACCATGGCCTGTATCGCTTACCATGACTTCTACATAGTCGCCATCCTTGACATCATAATACTGTATCAAAGCCTTGTCCCTGGTATTGAACCTGTTAACAGTAACATCAAGTGTGCCTCCTGTCTCACGCATGGCATGGGCTGAATTTGCGCACAGATTAAGCATTACCTGGCTTATCTGGGTCGAGTCTCCTATAATAATGTCTTCACTGTCAGTAATATTCAATGAAATGGTTATTGTTGATGGTATTGTAGACCTGATTAGTTTGACAGATTCGCTGATAACCTTTTTTATGTTTATAGGTGAAAAAGCCTGATCGGCCTTCCGGCTGAAGACGAGTATCTGCTCAACCATCTTTTTTGCACGCAGACATGCGGTCCTGATTTCGTCCATAAATTCATCAACCGGGTCCCCGTCAATGAGAGATATTTTCGCCAGTTCAGCGTTACCAAGTATTATCCCCAGTATATTATTAAAATCATGAGCTATCCCTCCTGCAAGTGTTCCGATAGACTCCATCTTCTGAACCTGATAAAGTCTTGACTCAAGATTCTTGCTTTCAGTTATGTCATAAAATGCACCCTGAAGGAAACTTGACCTTCCGCTGCCCGGATAAACCATCCGGCATATATCCCGAATCCATCTTGTTCCACCGTCTTTACGGCGAATCCTGTATTCATTGTCTATAACATATTCAGCTGCTGTCTTGAGTTTTGAAATATCCGTCATTACTGAATCAAGATCTTCAGGATGAATAAGGTCCCTTAATGTCATCTTTTGTGCAATGATGTCATTCTCGTCATACCCGGAAATTTCTTTCACATTACCATGTATCAACAAAAATTTAAAGTTATCCTGATCGGCCTGATATGCAATGCCCACAAAATTTTTTAGAAAAAGACGATATTTTTCTTCACTCTCCCAAAGAGAATTTTCAGCCTTTCTCCTTTCTGAAATGTCCCTGAAGTACCACACCCTCCCGAATGATTTTTCATCCCCTCCTGTCATTGGAGAGGAGTAACATTCAAAAATGCTTCCATCCAGAAGTTCAATCTCCTGAAAACCTTTTTCAGACGGGTGATCATCAAAATACCTGATCTGGGACAATAAAACATCCGGATCACGCATTTTTTCCTTTGCCCTATAGAGGGCATAATTACCGGCACCCGGATACATTATTTCATTAGACAGTCCCCACATATCAATGAACCGTTTATTATAAGTCAGGATTTCACCCTTGTTGTTTAAAATGATTATACCGTCAAGAGAAGTCTCCTGTTGTGTTGATAATATTGTATTCAAGGTTTCCAGCTCACGGGTATCATCATTTATTTTGCTTAATAGCTCATTAAGCTTCATATCGACAAGGCGTATTTCACTGCTGACCAGTTTACCGCTGAGGGCAATTGACCCTTTCTCTCTGATTTTACCGGATGTCAATGATTCGGAAAGCTGATGGAGAGGCTTAAGGAGGAACAACAATATCAACCAGACGGCGAGCAACAGGATAATGGCCCCGAATGTAGCAAGTAAAAAACTTTTTCTTACTTCCTTTTCAAAATGCTGGAATGAATATTTACTGCCGTGAAAACGGGCGATCCCGATCAGTTCCCTTGTATGTGTTGAAAAAAGTGGTATTTCCACGTTATAAAAATCACGTTTTTCACTATCTATATCGGCCTGCTGCCATCTGCTTATATCAAGATAGCCTTCAGGAACGTCTATTGATTCATAATCAATTATGAGTTCAACACCAGAGACAAAGGGGGTATCGGTTACGGTGTCCCTGAGCAGAAACAGATTATCAATAGCCTTTATCACATTATCTTTATTTACATTTTCTTCGGACAGGACATTGGAAATGGAATTGCTCTGTGTCTGGGCAAGCGCCTTTATATTTGACTCTATATCGGCTTCAATGTGGGGACGCATGCCGTATACCCAGTACAGTGCGATCGCCCCTTCTATGATAAAGACCAGCAGCACAAACATTAATGTGATCCGGCCTTTAAGGGATGATGAATATTTTAAAAAACTATGGTTCATAGATAACCGATACTCTTATGAAGAATTGCTTAATATGTATCCCGGAAGATTTCATCGATACCATATTGAGAAATGGCAGGACCCTGTCACTGATATGCAGACCACCCATAGCGCCTTTTTCTACATCACCATTAAAAGGTGAGAAAAGGATTATGCTGTTATTAATTGAATAAGAAACTATATCATAAAAATTTTTATCAAGCGGCTGTGTTAAAAAGATACCTGCCGGTTTATTATCCTTGAACCCTTGCATGCTTAGATCATTTGATATTTCAACACGAATCGGTATCTCACGGATCTTCTCTAATCCCTTTAAAATCGTGGCCATCTCTTCGGCCTGATTTCTGTTATCCGTATATATAAGAAGAAGTGTAAGAAAACCGTCTTTACACTGTTTTTTTGATATATCCAGATCAGCAGCCAGAAGACTTGGGAACAGATCCAGGCCTGCCCTTACCCTTAGCTCATCCCGCTCAACGGCAGCGCCAGCAGTGCTGCAAATCAGCATAATTACAGTCATATAACCCAGAATGATACTGAGAAATACTGTTTTTATTTTTTGATTTTGTACCAGTATCCTCACTTTGAGCCACCCGTTAAAATTCATATATGAATTTTGTCCACCATTCTCTTCCCGGTCTTGGGTAATCTTCGGGGTAAAGATAAGCAGGGGATGCATAATAAACATCTTCATCCAGTATATTTTTTATACCAGCCCGCAAGGTCAGACCTTGTATGAAAACATTATTCAGGCTGATGGTTGTATCAATGGTATGATAACCTGATAAATTATCCCTGGTATCCGTTACCGCCCGGTTCCGTTTGCCGATATAACTGTACTTGACATTGACAGCCATATCCTTGTTCAGTTCATATATTAACCCCAGATCTCCAAGCCACTCGGCTGTTTGAGGAATGGAGCCGCCTGTCAGAACGTTTCTTGAATGTGAATAGGAAAGACCGGCGTCCAGCTTGAATCTATTCATAAACTGCTGTTCAATCTCTATTTCCGCGCCGTCTATCTTTGTAGAGCCCGTATTGGAATAGGTACCTCCCCCTGCACTGATCAGGGCATCAAGGTCTGAATGAAAGTAAGTCATCATCGCCATCGAATATTCATTACGGTAAACATAACTGAACTCAAAGGTATCTGTGGTCTCAGGTTCAATCTGAGGATTCCCAACCAGATAGGGGTTATTCCTTGAATATAACTGGTTAAAGGTGGGAGGGCAAAACGCACTGGAATACTGGGTCTTTAGAATATGGTTCTGAGTGATACGCCACACAGCCGCTATTCTTGGAGACAGTTCCGTACCAACATCACTATAGTCGTCGTACCTGAGCCCTGCCGTGAGAGAAACTGTTTCACTGATTTTTATTTCATCCTGCAATGAAAAATTAATAAGTGTCCTGTCCATGCCTTCATACAGCCAGTTTTCATCGCCGGTGTACCTGGTTATTGGCCCTGTGGGTGTTCCTGTAGAAGGGACATAATTTGTTTCATGCCATACATCATCTATCTCTGTTTCTGCAAAGGAAATCCCCATCTTAACTATATGTTTATCCCACCCGGAATAGGTAAGGTCCAAGCCGCCATCAAACCTGTTTTCCTGATAAAAAGGTCTGGCCGCCATCCCGTCGGAGTATATCCCTGCAAATCCCGGGGGTTGCTGAAAAACAAGGCCCCAGATTGACTGATGCTGAAAGAATCCAAGATTATAATTAATCTTGAGATTATCTAAAATATCAAATTCGTATTTTATCTGTCCGCCGTAGTTCTTGTATCTGAATGCTTTATCATTGCTCAGAGGAGGAAGAGACCCCAGAAATCCGAAATAATCTCCATGTCCTTCATTTAAATAATATCCTGAAATTTCAAGTTTTTTAAATGAAAAATGTATTACCGCATTGCTTAGATCCCTCACTTCATTGATTGGACCGGGTGCATTGGATATAGCACCCATACCAAGACCATAAAGCTGGTCAGGGCCTGTTATAACATAAGCTCCTTTCGTTTCGAAAGCGGCGATATTCAGGCTGAAAGCTGTTTCATTTTCAGAATCAGTAATTGAATAGAGTGCGCTTCCGCTATAGGAGTCATAACTGCTTATCCCTCCGCTTATCTGATGTCCCTCTTTACGTGTAATTACATTAACAACACCCGTACTGGCAAATTCACCGTGAATCGCCGAACCGGGCCCTCTTATTATTTCGATCCTGTCGACCTGGTCCACCGGCATATCGAGGAGAGGGTAGGCCTTGCCCCACAGTGCCGAATTCATGGATATGCCGTTCAACTGGAATTTCAGATTCCCGGACGAGACTGTATCACCAATTCCTCTTACAAAAACCTCTCTCAGGCCCATATTGTTTACAGCGATATCCATTCCCGGAACCAGTTCAAGCGCTTCCCATAGATTTTTTATTCCCCGGACCTCAAGGTCTTCACCACGTAAAACAGTAACCATTCCAGGCACATAATCGATATTAAGTTTTGTCTTTGTGGCTATTTCAGTATATTTCTGGATAATTTGAATAAGACGTGCAAACTCTTCTTCATCACCTGCTGATTGCTCAGAAGAATCCTTATCTGCTTCATCTTTAACCTGGGCTGTTTCTGAAAAAACCGGTGAAATTTGGAATGAAATGATAAACAGGAACAGGATACAGCTTACAAAAAAAACCAGAGGTAATTGTCTTCTCATTTGTAAACCTCCATTTATTCTGACGGTATATGCCGGAATAACTGCATATGCCGTCAGGACAGGTTATAGTAACCTTGACGTATAAAATCTGTCAAAATAAAGAAATAACACTTAAGTCCTTGATTAAAGACCATAATTACATATCAGCAAATATATTATCTAAAAAACGGCCCTGATTTTTTTTAACATAAAATTTAATATCATATTATGCAAAATCTAGACCATTCACGGTATCGGATAAAAGATGCTGAACCCGGAGGAGGCTCCGGGAGCATTAAAGAAGTCTTCGAAAAGGATTATTGAATGGTTCAGGTTTTTTCTTTTCAAAGTTTTTTCTGGGAATACCGGCCGGGACTGTTTTTTTCGTGCCGGTGTCTGATACAATAGCCTTTTCAGGATTTACTCTCATGGTCAGGGATATCCTTTTTCTGGTCAGATCGACTTCTGTTACTGTAACCTTAACCTTCTGATTGACCTTTACCACTTTATGGGGATCTTTTACAAAACGGTCTGCAAGTTGACTCAAATGTACTAGGCCGTCCTGGTGCACACCTATATCAACGAATGCGCCAAATGCAGTTACATTGGTAACAATCCCGGGAAGCATCATGCCGGGTTTTACATCTTCTATCTTTTCCACACCGTCCGTAAACTTGAATAGTTCAAACTGTTCTCTTGGGTCACGCCCCGGCTTTGCAAGTTCATTTATAATATCAGTGAGTGTCGGCATACCAATAACATCAGTTAAATATCTCCCCAGATCTATCTTTTTCCTGATTTCTTCTTTATCAATCAGTTCACCAATTGAGCAGTCCATATCACGTGCCATTAATTCCACGATATGGTAGGCCTCCGGGTGTACTGCGCTTGAGTCAAGGGGATAAATCCCGCCCCTTATCCTTAAAAATCCTGCCGCCTGTTCAAATGCCTTTGGCCCCAGCCTTGGCACTTTCCTAAGATCATCACGGCTTGATAAAGGCCCGTTTTCATTTCTGTACCTGATAATATTTTTTGCAAGTTGAGGTCCAAGACCTGACACATAGGTTAGAAGCTGTTCACTTGCAGTATTGACCTCTACACCGACCTTGTTAACACAGCTTATTACAACATCATCAAGACCCTCCTTCAGTGCCTGCTGATTAACATCATGCTGATACTGGCCAACACCAATAGACTTGGGATCTATCTTTACCAGCTCTGCCAACGGGTCCATAAGCCTCCGACCAATGGAAACAGAACCTCTGTAGGATATGTCCAGATCCGGGAACTCCTGCCTGGCTACATCCGATGCCGAATATACCGATGCCCCGCTCTCATTTACCATGGAGATTATTATATCCCCCGGAAGACCAAGACCCCTTACCAATGTCTCTGTCTCTCTTCCGGCTGTACCGTTTCCTATGGCAATTGCCTCAATCCGGTATTTTGCACTGAGATCCCTTACTGTATTTTCAGCACTTTTCAGCGCATCCGCTGAACCGAAGGGGTATATGGTTTCATGATAGAGCAACTTCCCCTGGGCATCCAGACACACCACCTTACAACCCGTTCTGATACCCGGGTCTATTGCCATTACTCTTTTTTGACCCAGAAAAGGCGCAAGCAGAAGTTCTCTCAGATTATTCGAAAATACGGATATGGCTGTTTCATCCGCCATTTTTTTGGTCTCAAGCCGTACCTCCGTCTCCATAGACATTGAAAGTAGACGCTTGTAACAGTCATGTACCGCCTCAAGAACCTGCATGGATGAAGGGCCTTCTCCTTTTACAAAAAGTCCCTCAAGTATTATAAAGGCCTCTTCCTGAGGGGGTGTAACCTTCATTGTAATAAAACCCTCCTTTTCACCCCTTCTCATGGCGAGTATCCTGTGTGAAGGAGCGCCGGTTACAGACTCTGACCATTCAAAATAATCCTTGAATTTAGCCCCCTCAGACTCCTTTCCCCTGATTACAGTAGTCTGGAACATGCTCTTTTGCATAAAGAAGCTCCTCATGGCTTCTCTTGCAGCCTGATCCTCATTTATGCGTTCAGCAATAATATCCCTTGCGCCTGACAGGGCATCGTCAACAGACCCGACCCCCCTTTGAGCATCAATATACTTTTCCGCCTCGGTTAGAGGGTCTGTCTCAGGAAGCTGGTTCCAGATTAAATCTGCAAGCGGCTCAAGCCCCTTTTCCTTTGCCACTGTCGCCCTTGTTCTTTTCTTTGGCCTGAAAGGCAGATAAATATCCTCAAGCTCTGACATAGTCTGGGCTTTCATTATCTTTTCCTCAAGCTCAGGAGATAAAAGCTCCCTTTCCTTTAAGGATGCAAGGATGGTTTCCCTGCGTTTATCCATTTCTTTCAGCTGCTCAAGCCTGTCTCTTATCTTTATAATGGCCACCTCATCCAGAGATCCTGTTGCCTCTTTCCTATACCTTGCAATAAAAGGTACTGTAGCGCCCTCATCGAGAAGCCCTGCAACTGCCTTCACCTGAGGCTGTTTAAGATCAAGTTCATCCGCAATCTTTAATTCATGTTCAATACTCATCTTTTCTCCTGTTGTAAATTCCTATACATTTACTGAAAGCTGACCGCTAAATCCCGATCGCCTGAATCCAAAAACTCTGGCTTCGGGTTTAAGAATCATATTCTATTGTCTTGTTAAAGATTATATTCGGATAATCCTTCATTGCCCTTTCAAGATGCCATTCACTCTGGGCAAGATAAGTAAGCCGACCTTCAGCGTTGAAGGCAAGGTTGCGGGAGTTGCCCAGTTCAAATTCCTTCATGAGCCTGGGGTCATCAGAGCTTACCCACCTTGCAGTGATAAACCTTGATGGTTCATACACTGTCTCTGCCCCGTATTCAGTTAAAAGCCTTGAGGCTGTAACTTCAAACTGGAGTACACCAACTGCACCCAGGATATACTCGCTGCTGTTCATAGGCTTAAATACCTGGATTGCCCCCTCCTCTGCCAGATGCAGCAACCCCTTGGCAAGCTGTTTTGTCTTTAACGGGTTTTTTATCCTGATCACCCTGAAGTGCTGAGGTGCAAAACTGGGTATGCCGGTAAACCTCAACGGCTCCTTTTCCGTGAATGTGTCACCGATCTTTATGGTGCCGTGGTTATGAATGCCTATGATGTCGCCAGGATATGCCTCCTCAACATTTTCCCTTTCCTGGGCCATGAGCATTGTGGCATTTCCAAGGGAAATCTCACGCCCTAACCTGAGATGGATAACCTTCATCCCCTTTGTGTATTTACCTGAGCATATCCTTAAAAAGGCTATCCTGTCTCTATGTGCAGGATCCATATTTGCCTGTATCTTGAATACAAACCCTGAAAATTCATCTTCATAGGGGGAGACCTCCCTTGTGGTAGTCATACGGGGATAGGGTGCAGGGGCCATCTCAACAAAGGCATTCAGAAGCTCCCGTACACCGAAGTTATTAATTGCACTTCCGAAAAAAACAGGGGTCTGGGACCCTTTCATATAATGTTCCAGTTCAAAGGGATTGGCAGCGCCCTCAAGCAACTCCACATCATCCCGAAGCCGCCTTGCCTGGCTTCCAAGAAATTCATCGAGCCGGGTGTCGCCAAGATCCTTGATAGTAATACCGTCGGTTAATCTGGTTATGCCCCCCGGTGCAAAAAGATAGAGTTCCTTTTTAAATAGATTATAAACCCCCCTGAAGGACTTCCCCATGCCTATAGGCCACGAAAGGGGAGTACACTCCACCTGCAGTTTATCCTCAATATCGGCCATTAAATCCAGTGGATACATGCCTTCCCTGTCCAGCTTATTGATGAAGGTCATGATGGGTGTATTACGCATGCGGCAGACCTCCATGAGTTTTTCGGTCTGCGGCTCTACTCCCTTTGCACTGTCTATAACCATCATGGCGCTGTCAACAGCAGTCAATACCCTGTAGGTATCCTCTGAAAAGTCCTGATGGCCTGGAGTGTCAAGAAGATTTATCTCATAATCCCTGTAACAAAATTTCATTGCAGAGGCAGTAACGGAAATACCTCTCTCCTGTTCTATGGCCATCCAGTCACTTGTGGCATGCCGTGCCGCCTTTCTCGCCTTTACAGCCCCTGCCTGTTGTATTGCTCCTCCGAAAAGGAGTAGTTTTTCAGTTAGTGTAGTTTTACCGGCATCAGGATGACTGATAATCCCGAAATTTCTGCGCCGGTCCACCTCTCTTTTAAGCTGTTTGTTCAAAACATAATCCTCTGTATTTCATTATAGAAAAAAACCGGACTCATTTGAGCCCGGTTTTTAGATTGGGCTATTATATTCATAATATAAAAAAGGTCAATGGGAGGCTGATATTTGGAATAAAAAAACGGTATTGTTTTTTTATTTGTCAGCAAGTAATAGTATTCACCTCTATTGACCTTGTTTAAGCAAAATGTTAAAAAATTGAAGCGTTATGTACTGTTAAATGATACAAATCCGCCATTGCATTAAAAATTATTACTAGAAAGTCGCATAACATTTTTTCCGGAGGGTTGAATGCCAGCTTTTTTAAAGAAGATACTTACCATAGGAATAATCTGTGCTGTCTGCTATATGCTGCTTGCATATCACTACATAGTCATAGACAAGTCAGTGAAGATGCTTAAAAAATCTGAACTTACTCTTAAATATACAGTGTTCAGTACAAAGGCAAAAGAGGTAGAAAAAATACTGGATATACCTGAACTCTGGGATGTCGGGATAGGTGATTTATTAGTAGAAGCAGGCAAAATAAGCGAAGAAAACCTTGAAGCCTACCGTATAAAGAAAGAGGGAACAGAGGAGTATTAAAAAACCTCAAAATCAACCTTTATCTTATACATCTTCCTGGCAGGAAGATTAAGTATTTCGGATACCCCGGTTTTATTGGCAATTTCATTAAGAGAATGCTCTATAAAGGCGGTATCCGGTGCTATGAAGGTGAACCAAATATTGTAGGTGTTTTTTCTCAAATAGTTATGCGTCACACCAGCATAGCTGTTAACCACATCCACAAATTCTTCTATCTTTTCTTCCGGCACCTTTGCGGCACAGAGGGTGCTGGTAAAATTTAGTTTTCTTGAGTTAAAATTTCCGCCAATCCTCCGGATAACTCCCTCTTCTTTCAATCTATTTACTCTCTCAATTACTTCCTCTTCAGAAAGATCCAGTCTTTTACCCAGAGCAAGAAACGGCCTGGATATTATGGGGAACCCTGATTGAATTTCATTCAAAAGAATTTTATCTATTTGGTCCATGATATTCTATATAATAATAATTTTTGCTATAATAACCTGATATAGATACACAAGTTTGGTATCATTAACGGCTGGTGCAAGGTGCAGGGCACAGGGGGAAGTCAAAAAACAATATCATTAAATACCCGGCTGATAGGCGCATAAAGGCTCCTCTGCAAGATAGTCACCTGTTGCCTCATAGGCCCTGGCCCTGCATCCGCCGCAGAATTTCCTGTATTCGCACTGGCCGCATTTGCCTTTATACAATGAGAAATCACGAAGCTCATTAAAAATTTTTGACTCTTTCCAGATAACATCAAACGATGATTCCCTGAGATCCCCGCAATTAAGTTCAAGATAACCGCAGGGTTGAACGATCCCATCATAGGATATAAAACAAAAAGATATCCCTCCCAGACAACCTCGTGTCATTGCGTCAAGACCGTATGTGTCAAAATCTATCTTTTCGCCCTTTGCATGTGCCTCCTGCCTTAAGATCCTGTAGTAATGAGGAGCGCAGGTTGCCTTCAGGTGCAGGGGTGTCTTACTTCTCATATCGTAAAACCAGTGGAGCAGCTTCTCATATTTTAAGGCATCTATCTCCTGATCTTCCATCTCCTTTGCCCTGCCTGTTGGCACAAGGAGAAATATATGATGTGCAACAGCACCCAGTTCAACAGCCATCTTAAGTATTGCATCGATGCTGTCAGCATTGTGACGGGTTACAGTTGTATTAATCTGGAATTCAACCCCTGCCTCCCTTAGCATGGATATCCCATTAAGGGAGGCATCAAAAGCCCCTTTAACCTTTCTGAATGAATCATGTGTTTCAGCATTTTCGCCATCAAGTGATATGCTTAATCGTTTGATGCCTGATTCTTTAATTTCATTTACAATTTCAGGTGTAAGAAGGGTGCCGTTTGTTGCCATCACCATCCTTAAGCCTAAGCCTGTACCGTACCTGGCCAGTTCAAATACATCCTGTCTCATAAGGGGCTCACCGCCCGTGAGAATGATGATGGGACGTCCTGTGCGGCAGATCTCATCAAGCACCTGCCAGCATTTACCTGTGTCAAGCTCGCCTTTATAGGGGCCTTTTTCTGCTGACGCCCTGCAATGGACACAATTCAGGTTGCAGCTTCTTGTGATCTCCCATGCAACAAGTCGGGGCTGATTTGTTTTATGATCTGTCGGATGTGCTTTTTGCATATATAAAAACCAGGCTCAAGACTCTAGGCGCAAGGCTCAAGGTTAAAGATTCAAGATTCAAA
>CAZSZQ010000012.1:0-15684 GCA_964610475.1 uncultured Desulfatiglans sp. | reverse complement strand
TTCTTTTGCAAAGTAGGTAAATATGATTTTAGCCCCTGCCCTCTTGATGCATGTGAGGCTTTCCATCATCATCCTTTTACCATCCACCCATCCTTTTTCTTCTGCTGCCTTTATCATGGAATACTCGCCGCTTACATGATAGGCAGCAACAGGAAGAAGGCAATTCTCTTTTACACGACCAATAATATCAAGATATGGGAGAGCAGGTTTTACCATAATCATGTCTGCCCCCTCCTCAATATCAAGCATTGCCTCTCTTATGGCCTCATCACTGTTTCCAGGGTCCATCTGGTAGCCGGTCCTGTCACCGAATTCAGGGGCAGATTGTGCTGCCTCCCTGAATGGGCCGTAAAAGGCTGAAGCATATTTTACTGCATATGAGATGATACCCCTGTCACAAAAGCCGTTTTTATCAAGGATGTCACGGATAGCAGCCACCCTGCCGTCCATCATATCAGAGGGGGCGACAAAATCGGCTCCTGCCCTGGCATGGCTCAAGGCTGTTTTAGCGAGTATCTCAAGTGAGGAGTCATTATGAACAGACCCGTTTTCTATGATGCCGCAGTGTCCATGGCTTGTATACTCGCAGAGGCAGACATCGGTTATTACCACCATGTCAGGCAATTTGGCCTTTATTGCCCTGACCGATCGTTGTACAGCCTCATTATCATCAAATGCGCTGGAACCTATGGGATCCTTTTTTTCAGGGAGCCCGAAGAGAATGATGGCCTTAATCCCAAGCTCCATTAACTCCTTTACCTCATTAACCAGTGTATCCACCGAAAAATGAAACTGGCCCGGCATTGACACTATAGGCTCTTTGATACCCTTTCCATTTTTTACAAAGAGGGGCTGAACAAGGTCGTTAACTGATAAAGAGGTCTCCCTTACCATGTTGCGGATCTCCTGTGTCCGGCGAAGCCTTCTTGGGCGTTTAATCATATGAAATTCCTTTCCAACAATAGTAAATATGATTTTATGGTATAGGGCGCAAGGCTCAGGGCACAGGGTTTTTGAATTCCCCTGTATTTTGCGCCTGTTTTTATATTCCTACTTCCTCATCAGTCAGATAACAGGCAGGGTCAGGCGCCCACAGGTCTCCTGTTGCTGCCTCTGCCCTTACCCTGAAATTACCGGCGCAGATATCAAGCCATTTGCACCTTGCACATCTTCCGGTCACATATATCTTTTTATCCTTGAGTTTTGACATAAGCGGTTCAGTCTTGTCTGTCCATATCTCGCTGAAGGGTCTTTCAAGGACATTACCAAAGCTGTGATGCCTCCAAAACTGGTCTGCATGAACAGCTCCGTCCCAGCTTATGCAGCCTATCCCCCTTCCTGAACTGTTACCCTCGTTCATCTTAAGGAGTTCAAGCACCTCGCTGCTACGGGGATTTTTCTCCTTAAGCATGCGGAGGTAAACATATGGTCCATCTGCATGGTTATCCACTGTCAAAATCTCCTTTGGTTTTCCACGCTCATGGAGATCCTTTGTTCTGTCGATTATCAGGTCAACCACCTCTCTGGATTCTGCATGAGATAAGTCCTGGCTCATAAGTTCAGAGCCCCTGCCCGCGTAAACAAGGTGATAGAAGCATACCCTGGGGATCTCCATCTTTTCAAGCAGGTCAAATATGGGGCTTACCTGATCCTTGTTCAGCTTGCTTATGGTAAATCTTAATCCTACCTTAAGCCCTGCCTCAAGAGAGTTTTCTATACCCGATATTGCTGCCCTGAATGCCCCCTCCTTTTTTCTGAAGCGGTCATTCACCTCTTCCATCCCGTCAAGGCTTACACCCACATATGAAAGCCCGATCTGCTTCAGTTCCTCTGCCTTTTCCCTTGTTATAAGGGTGCCGTTTGTGCTGATAACAGTCCTCATGCCTTTACCCACTGCATAACTCGCCAGCTCGGCAAGGTCATTTCTTGCAAGGGGTTCACCCCCTGAAAAGAGCACAACAGGGGCACCAAACTCTGCCAGGTCATCAAGGACAACCTTTGCCTGGCAGGTTGAAAGCTCCTTCTCCATAGATTTTAAAGTGGCATGGGCATAGCAGTGTATACAGTTAAGGTTGCATGCCCTGGTTATATTCCAGACAACCACAGGCTTTTTATCCTTCGAAAACTGAAGGAGATGTGATGGCAACTTTGATGAATGCCTCCCGTAGCGCAAGGCATCGGAAGGCTCTACAGTTCCGCAATAAAGCTTTGAAATCCCTATCATATTAATTTTCTTTATCCGGATTGGGAGTAATTAGATTTTCATTTTCATCAAAATGCTGACGGTAATATTTTTTAAGGAGATTATTTATATATTTTTCCATATCAACAATTGCTTCACGGTTTATTGTAAAATGTTCAATACCTGAACGGTCCTTTACAAGTTTAAATCCGTACTCAAGTTTTTTAGCAATGTAAAAAGCAAGCGGGCCGGGTTCCCGGTTTGACTCTATTGCCTGCCGGATCATCTCATTAACAGCACCTTCATCAAATGAAATACTGATATCAAGTTTTTCTGCAAGAAGAATCTCTTCATCTCTAACCTGTTTGTACATGCCTTTAAATGTTTCAAAGGCGGTATTGATATCGGTTGTTGTCTTGAGATATATCTCACCAATAAGCTCCCTCCTGTCCTGGTCAAGCTCAATTCCATCAAGATGTCTGAAATCCTTTTCTCTACGGGAAATAAAAGCTGCAATGCTTTCAAGCTCTTTCTTCCTCATTATCATAAAACGTTCAAGCCTTTCAGGATCATTATATCTTTCTTTTAAAAGCTCAAGTTCCTCTTTTGGGTTCTCAACAAGCTCCGGTGTTACAAGCAGCTCTTTGATATCTGTTGATGGAAGGTGTTTTTCAAAGGGAATAAGGATCTTTTCTATGACACTTACCAGACTCCTTGCCCCTGTTTTCAATTTTGCAGCCATCTCTGCTATTTTATCAAGTGCCTCGTCCTCAAACTTGATATCAATGCCGTAAGCCCTGAAATCCTGCCTTTTACTTATGATAACAGGGTTATTGGGATTTTTAAGGATCTCTGCAAGATCATCTTTGGTAAGTTCATCAAAGACTACCACCACAGGGAGTCTGCCGATAAATTCCGACTCAAAACCGAATTCTACAAGATCCTGTGCAGTCACCTCCTTCATTATCTCCCATGGCACCTCATTGGGTTTGACATCGGCCTCAAAACCTATCCCCTGCTTCTGAAGCCTTCTCTTGATAATATCGGTCAGGCTTCCAAATGCCCCGCTCATTATAAAAAGTATGTTTTTGGTATTGACTACCCTTTTTTCTTTTTTTCCGGTTCTTCTGAAATGTTCAATTGCCTGAATCTGGGAAACAGGGTCATGGGGCACCTTGAGATCAACATCCGTCTCTTCCATAGGTTTGAGGAGCGCTCTTTGAACACCTGTACGGGAAACATCATGCCCTATTATATTGCCTGAAGAGGCTATTTTATCAATTTCATCAATATAAATAATTCCATTTTCGGCGAGTTTGATATCCTCACCAGCCTCATAAACCAGATCCCTCACAAGGTCTTCGACATCACCGCCAACATAACCGGTTTCACTGAACTTTGTCGCATCGCCCTTGACCATGGGAACCCCCAGTTTCTGGGCAAGAAGTTTGATCATGTAGGTTTTCCCGACCCCGGTTGGGCCGATCATAAGGACATTATTTTTAATCATCCCGACGCCGGTGGTCTTATTTTTTCCGGAAATCTTATTAAGATAATTTACCCTGTTGAAATGGGTGCATATCTTTGTTGCTAATACAGCCTTTGCATCATCCTGTTTAACCACAAAGTTATCCAGATGCGCCTCAAGCTCTTCAGGCAGCATATCAAAAGATGGGATCCCCCTCTTTTTCTCAAAATCCCTGCCGCCATCCATTTCATCAACATCTCCTTTAGGAAGCATGACAGGAGAGAGTATCTTTATACGATTGCCGTATTTTTTTGACAGATATTCGCTTAATTCCTTTTCCAGTTCCTGCTGATTCGGAAGTTTTTCAAGCTCATCCCGTTCATTTTTAATATCTTCATTTTTTATGGTCATATAATCCTCATATGGCAGCAGCCATTCTGGTTTGCTTTTTATTTAGCTGATAACTCATTAATTTTTTTGCATTTATCTCAAGTTATAATCATTTTATACCTATTTGATAATCCTATTTATTCTAGTTTTTAAAATATAGACATTAAGCCCCTGGATTTCAACCCAAATAATGTTTTCATAGTTTATTGACTCAGGCAACGAATTTCATTAGAGTCTTGACTGAATAATAATTACTTAATTGTTCTGATCGGAATCAAATAATATCACATTAACTTTTAATTACTAGGAAGCAGGCATGTCCTCTCGATTAGAAATAAGGCTTAAAAAGGGATTGCCAGACGCAGAAGGCAATAACATTAAAAACAAGGCAATCAATTATTTTGGACTGAAGGTAAAGGAGATACGCGTTATCAAAATATTAACCATGGACTTAAGGTTGACTGAGTCTCAACTTGAGAACATCAGAACGGAGATTTTTACCAATCCGGTTACGGAAGAATCATCAATATCTCCAATAGCCGGGGATTTTGACTGGCTAATCTGGGTTGGGTTTCGACCGGGTGTCAGAGATACAGCCGGAAGCACGGCAATGGAAGCAATTGAAGATTTTCTTAAAATCAGATTCAATCAAGATGCGTCTGTCTACACATCCAAACTCTTCGAAATCCACGGAGATATCAGTGAAGCCGGTGTAACTGAAATTGCCTCGCAGATACTGTCAAATGACATAATACAGCAGTACAGGATCTATTCAAAAGAGACCTGGGACAAAAGAGATGGTATAGGTTTAATCATCCCCAGGGTTAAACTGGATCATGTGCCAAAATCAAATTCCATATCCATAGGTTCTGACGATGAATTAAAAAGGATATCAATAGAGAGGAATCTGGCGCTTCAGGAAAGTGACATCCCGACAATAAGAAAATATTTCTTAAGGGATGATATTATGGCAGAACGTAAAAATGTCGGACTTTATGAGCCCACCGATGTAGAGCTTGAATATATATCACAGGCAAGAAGTGACCATTGCAATCACAATACGTTCAGGGCATTATTCAACTACAAGGATATGTCAACAGGGGAAAAATCACAGATTAACAATCTTTTTAAGACTTATATACAGGCCCCTACACTGGCGCTGTCAGAGAAGAAAGACTGGGTGGTCTCAGTATTATGGGACAATGCCGGGGTAGCACGCTTTGATGATAAAAATAATTACACAATCACCGGCGAAACCCATAACAGCCCTTCAAACATGGAGGCATATGGCGGCGCCATAACAGGGATAGTAGGCATTTACAGAGACCCTCTTGGAACCGGCAAGGGTTCAAAGCTTGTTTCAGGGATGTATTGTTACTGTGTTGGAGAGAGGGATTATGACGGCCCGCTTAAACCGCATCTGCACCCACGGCGCCTGCTTGATGGCGTTATAGAAGGAGTTAAAGATGGCGGCAACAAGAGCGGGGTTCCTACACCATATGGCCTGGTTGTCTTTGATAAGGGCTACATGGGTAAATGCCTTGTCTTTGTTACAGCTCTAGGCATTATGCCTGCCGAAATAGATAATGAACCATCCCATCTGAAAAAGACCGAGCCCGGCAATTTGATCATAATGTCAGGCGGCAGGGTAGGAAAGGATGGAATCCACGGCGTTACTGCCTCATCTGAGGTATTCAGCGAGCATACGCCTGCAGGACATGTCCAGATAGGAGACCCATATACCCAGAAAAAGATGCATGATTTTTTGCTTGAGGCAAGGGATGAAGGCCTTATCACCTTTATAACCGATAATGGCGGCGGCGGGCTTTCATCATCCATAGGTGAGTCTGCAAGATTAAGCAATGGATGCCGGGTTGACCTGGATAAGGTACCCCTGAAATATGAGGGGCTTGATCAGTGGGAGATATGGGTATCTGAATCACAGGAGAGGATGACCATTGCAGTAAGGCCGGAGAATCTTACAAGATTCATGGAACTCAGCCATAAACATGCGGTGGAATCCACTGTAATAGGCGAATATAACAACACAGGATACCTGAGGCTCGACTACAAAGGGAAAACATGTGCTTACATAAGCATGGATTTCATGGAGTCGGATTTTCCACAGTGGGTATTTGATGCAGAGTGGATTCCGCCGGAAATGCGCGGGTTTACCGAACCTGTAATAAGCGAGCCCGGAAAGCATGACGAGATATTGAAGAATATCCTTGCCAGACCCAATATCTGTTCCAGAAACTGGATTGTGCGCCAGTATGATCATGAGGTGCAGGGCGGCAGCATTATCAAACCCCTGGTAGGTAAAGGAAGAGATATCCCCAGTGACGCGGCAGTAGTTAAACCGGTTCTTGATTCACCGGGAGGCATTGCAATATCACAGACAATCAACCCCTTCTTTTCTGAGATAGATGCCTATCATATGACCGCATATGTAATTGATGAGTCGATAAGAAAGGTACTGGCAGTGGGGGGCGATTTTGGGCATCTCGGAGGCGTGGATAATTTCTGCTGGCCAACCATCCAGTATCACCCGGAGCAGAATCCGGATGGGAAATACAAGGCTGCACAACTGGTAAGATCCAACTGGGCCCTGCGTGATTACTGTCTTGCATTCGGCATCCCCCTGCTTTCAGGCAAAGACAGCATGTATATAGACGGTAACCTTGAAGGACCGTATGGTGAAAGGAGAAAGGTATCAGGTCTGCCTGCTCTTCTCTTCACAGTATCAAGTGTAATAAAAAATACTGAAAAATGCATAACTATGGAAAGCAAAATACCAGGCGACCTTGTTTACATCCTGGGTGAAACAAAAGATGAACTCGGCGGAAGTGAATATTACCGGATGATGGAAGAAGTCGGCCTTAATGTCCCAAAGGTAGATGCTTCCGAGGTTATACCGCTGTATAAAAGACTGGGAGAGGCGATTGACAAGGAACTTATCGCCTCTGCTCATGCTGTATCAAGGGGCGGGCTTGGAGTGCACGTCGCAATGGTGGCCATGGGCGGTGAAACAGGGATGGATATCAATCTTAAGTCTGTCCCGGCATGCTCCGGGCTTTCTGATACAAAAATCCTTTACTCCGAATCAGCAGGGAGGTTTATTGTAACAGTTGACCCTGCAAAAAAAGGAAAATTCGAAGAAATGTTTAAAGGATTAAAGATCGGCCTGATCGGCAGGGTAACGGATTCAGATGTTTTAAGAGTGTCAGGAATCAGCGGGAATGAGATCATGAATGAACGGATTAACACCTTGAAAGACAGCTTTATTAAGACCTTTGGAGGATTAATATAATGCCTGTAAAAGCACTTATACTTACCGGATACGGGCTTAACTGTGATTATGAGACAGAGTATGCATTAAGGCTTGCAGGGGCAGAGACCCTTACGATGCATATTAATGATATTATAATAAATTCAGGCCGAATCCTTAAAAAGTGTCATATACTTGTCTTTGGCGGCGGGTTCAGCTGGGCGGATGATCATGGCGCAGGGGTCATTTTTGCAACAAAGATAAAATACAACATAGGTGACAGGATAAGTGAATATATTGAAGGAGGCAACCTTGTAATAGGTATATGCAATGGATTCCAGTCACTGGTTAACCTTGGTTTACTCCCCGGCTTCGAAAATAATTATAAAGAAAGACGCGTTGCACTCACTACTAATGAGAGGGGAAACTTCATCGACTGCTGGGTGAAGTTAAAGGTAAACCCTGATTCAAACTGTGTATTTACTAAAGATATGGAAACTATCGATCTTCCCGTTAGACACGGGGAAGGTAATTTTTTTGCTTCTGAATCCGATATTAACCGGCTGATGAGCAGCAACCAGGTTGCAGTACAATATGCGGACAAAGACGGTAAACCTGCAAATGGCAGATGGCCTTATAACCCGAATGGCTCTGTGATGGATATAGCAGGTATTTGTGATCCCACGGGGAGGATATTTGGTCTTATGCCCCACCCTGAGGCATTTCATACTTTTATGAACCACCCTGACTGGACAAGAAAAAAAGAAGAAATGTTAAGAAAGGGTGAAAGGCTTGAAAATAAAGAAGGAGACGGAATAAAAATATTTAAAAATGCTGTAAATTTTTTTAAATAACGGTAAGATAGATTTAAAATTCTTTTAAGGACGGTTTTAGATACATAATTATTATGAAACAAAAAAATATATATTCAACAGATCTTCCCGGGTTAAGCATTAAGCAGGATAGAAGTAAAAAAACCTATGATGCCCTGATCAAAACATGTTTCCGGCTGTTAAAAAAGCAGGAGTATGATTCAATCACTGTTGCTGATCTGGCCAAATCTGCCGGTTATTCGGTCGGTGCCTTTTATGCACGGTTCAGGAGCAAGGATGAGTTTTTCGATGCCATGATCAACTATCATTTTAAAGACCGTGCAAAAACCCTTGAATATATTTTTTCAACCTTTCACAATGATAATCTCATAGACAAGTTGATTGAAGACATCGTTCATTACTTCTCAACAAATCAAAAATTCTGGAGGGCCGCCCTGGTACGCAGTATGCGCGATCCTGATTTCTGGGTGCCAATAAGAGAATCCGGTCACGAAGTTGCCGGCAGGGTCCTTAAAAAATTAAGTGAGCAGATTGGCCGCCTGTTAACCGAATTGGAAGAAACAAACGTCCGCTTTGCATTTCAGATTACATTTGGAACCATCAATAACTCGATAATAAATCAGCCAGGGCCAATATTTATGAATCAGGAACTCTTTGTGGAAAAACTGACCCGGGCATTTCGGCTCATATCGGGGTGCGGTGACTTTTAAAAAGGGAATAGAGGATGATGACTTTATGTAATCTCAGGGGGCAATCCATAACTGTTTATTATTTAAAAATTTCATAATGCCCGGATTGACAAACAGAAATGTCCCTCTTATTTTTGTTGTTATAAACAGGGGGTTAAAAACTATTAAAATTAATTGGAGGCAGCCATGAAAAATCAATTAACAAATCAGGTTTTATATTTAAAATACGTTAATTGCCTGTTAATTTTAGCTCTAATAATGTCCTGGAATCTCGCCTTTGCATCCGCAAAAAAAGTAGATTTAAAAAAAGATGATGTGACAATAGATGGCCTGACAGTCATGGAGTCAAAAAGGTTTACGGAAACTCAGATAAAAAAAGGAGTCGTCTGGTCCGCATACACTAAATATCAGATCAGACCGGTTGAGGTGAGTTTCAGGGATAACTGGAAGCGGGACTACAATCGTGACCAGAAGAGCCTGGTAATGCATGTAACCGACAGGGACATGCTCAGGATAAAGGAAACAATGGCTAAAATCGTATATGACGAATTTGACAAGGCCCTGCAAAAAGAGGGCGGACTCACAAAGGTGGATCAGCCGGATTCAAATACCCTGATTTTCACACCCAGGGTGATCAATCTGGATGTATATGCTCCTGAGGTTGAAAGCGGACCTGTTATTACCCACACCTTAACAAGGCAGGCAGGCCGGGCAACATTATTCCTGGAGGTTAATGACGCAGTTAGCGGTGAATTGCTTGCCCGCTGGATAGACACCCGTGAGGATCCTGACAAAGGTTATTTTGAATGGGCAAATCATATAACCAATGCCGAGCGCGCCAGGCAGATTGTGTTTGGCTGGGTAAGACGACTGATAGAAGGCATGGATAAGTTGAAGACTATAAACTGAATTATTTAAATATTTTTTATTTTCATGAGGCTATCCTATAGAATGGCGACCGCCATCCAAAAATACTGCTATTTCTGGGTGGCGAAAAATAACTGTTTTTTTACTGTTTCATAGATCTTATAAAACTCAGGACATCCTGTCAGGGTCGCCGTTATTGGCCAGAAAGGCATCCAACCCTGCCCGTAAAGCGCCGGGATTTCCCCAACAACAGTACATTTCCCCGGTCTTATGGTCAATCAGGTAAAACCAACTGAAATCCCTGGTGTTCAACAGGACTTCTCTGAAAAAGCTTTATATTACTATTACAATTTATAATCTATTTCAAAGAAAAGAACCCCGTTTGATTGCTCAAACGGGGTTCTTCATTAGTACTTTCCGTCATGTTCAAGGAGAAGTACAGGGAGGACGATCCTCAATTAAAACCGGTTAATCATTTTTAAACTCGAACCTCAGACCGAGTACAAAACGTCGGCCGCGAAGGTCGCCTGTTACACCAAGACCCGCCCCATCACCCCAAGAGCTTCCGTTATCTCCACCTAAACCGTTTCCTGCCAGGGAATAATCGGGGTTCTTGTCAAACAAATTATTAAAATTAAGAAACAGATTCAGGTATCCGCGATCCAAATCAAACCGGTAATTTGCCTGTGCGTCGGTAATGATTGTAGCGTCATTAGTATTGTCGAAAACATCCCACCTTGTGCTGTTACCGCTGTAATTCCAGTTCCGCCATATAAGCGTCTTGTCTGTATACCTGTGCTGCATGCTTATGCCTAACGGGCCACGCTGGTATCTGAAGGAAAGAGTGGCTATCCACTCAGGATAGCTGATTTTGACACTTTCGGTCTTTACACCATTAGCATTGGTACTGGAATTTTCTCCTACGTAACTGCCAAGCAGGCGAAAGTTGATACTCTCACCACCGCCTAACCAGTCAACAGGCGCACCATAGCCTAATTCAAAATCCACACCCGTCGCCTTTACTGATGCCTGGTTAATATAAGGGTTACCAACCAGAGTGACTCTAGTGGTAGGATTGCCGTATGCATCAGTCGCTGGATCCCCCCCGCGTGTAATGAGATTGCATAGCTGATCATCGTTCTCCTGATAACATCTCCTGACCACTTCACTAACACCCATACTTTGGATATTATCCGTGACCTCTACTGTGTACCAGTCTGCTGAAAAGCTAAGTCCCCTCAGCCATTCGGGCGTATATACCAGACCCACTGTTGCGGTTTCGCCTTGCTCAGGCTGTATATCCGGACTGCCGTTGGAGAATTGGGTAATATTATAAGTTAGACCACCGGTTGAATCAATCAAATAGTCTGCTATATTCCCGATACCGCCGGTTCGGTCATATTTTTCCCCAATGGTAGCGGCGCGGACATCCTGAGACAATGTGCTTCGAAAACGTAAATCATTATAAACAGTCCATTCAAGACCACCTTTCCAGGACCATTGTCCACCGGCTCCCGAATAATCTGCCCAGCGGGCAGCGGCATTCAAGTTCAACTGTTTTATAAGGGGGAGATCGGAGAGTAAGGGAACACGTATTTCATCAAATATTTCATGAACATCCTGATCACCACGGGCATGGGGCACGTTTGAAAACTGCATTTCAACCAGGTTGCCTGAAGCTATATTGCCGCCAGCCACACCGCGAATACCCAGTGCCGCATTATTTGCCATTACCGGCCTAACGCGCGGATCTGCATTGATATTACCTCCCGGCCCTACCTGCACTTTCTGAGTAAAAGATTCCTCGCGATAGTTATAGCCAAAGGCCATGCTGATGGGACCCGCACCCCAGCCTTTAAAAAGATCACCGTCTGCTGAAACTTCAAATACATTCTGTTCTATATCGATAACCCTTTGCTTATTCACACCCGAGATGTAGCTATGTGGAATGCTTTCGGTAGCAGAAAGAAAACCTTCAGCATCAATCCGAACCCCCGGTTCAAAGCCGGTAACCCAGTCAACAGCTTCTGCAGAGGCCTGCCCCATGCCGAAAAGATTAATAGGCACGCAGTCCTGATACATCTCGTTTGCAGTGCCTCTGGTTGTGACAGTCACGTTACATGCAGGTTGCCCTGTAAGGGGATCGGTGACTGCATCCATGGCAAGATAGATTCTGTCAAGACGAATGCCCCCGCGCTGAATCGCCTTAACATCAGTTTTACCGTGCTGAATGTAACCCTTTATCTGCCAATTATCAAAAAAACCGGACTCTATTGAATAATCGAAGCCGCCTGTCAGAGACATGGTCTTTGTCGTCTGTGTGGTATAAGAATCAAAAGCTATGTCATCGGGGCTGCCGATTCGGGCAAATTGTACACTAGCAAGGTTATTGGTAGTCATTAAATTCTGGATATTCTGTGGCAGGAATGGGTTTCCTCTATATGCTGTGAAGGCGCCCCAGTTAGCACTCATTACTCCGGGCGAGTTTTTATTAGTCCAATCTGATTTCCCAAACATGGCCTGGCCGTAAACTTTTAACTTGGTACTAAAGTCATGCTCAATATATCCAAAGAAATTTTCTCTGCTTGTATCCGGCGATATCTGAGTTGCACCATAGGGGGTAGTATCAAAACCAGAGCCGTTACCATTGCTATTGCTGCACATCTGCCCGTTACTGGTACATCCACCGGTGCTCTTTACATAAGGAACAGCCATTCCATTTACATCAAAGGTATACCAACCGCCTACATTATCCGCAAATCTGAGAATTCCAGCGGGTGAAGCAGTAGTAGTATAGAGTTTGTTAACCGGGACATAATATGGGTTGTCGGGAGATGTTCCTGCAGTAGGAGAGGTATTTTTAATAAGGCCCCAGGAATCATACCATTCATACTCAAGGATTTGGTTGCCCCAGACAGGGTCCTGTGCAAATTTTTCCGCTGAAACCAGCACCCGGGTCGAATCTGTGATGGCATAACCGCCCGCGATTGAGAACTCATAGTTATCATTATGGCCCCTCCTGGTCGTACCGAACTGCACATGCCCTTTAATCCCTTCATAATCGGTATTCAGAATGAAGTTGACAACACCCGCTACAGCATCGGTACCGTAGGCTGCAGAAGCCCCGCCTGTAACCGTCTCAACCGACCGCATAAGCTCCTCCGGAAACAGATTTACATCCGGCCCTCCAAAGATAGTAGAGGGGACCACCCGGCGGCCATCCAGCAACTGCAGTGTACGTTTGCTCTGAAGACCACGCAGATTCAAGCTCCCGGCGCCTTGACTCGTGAAGAAACCGCCTGTATTCTGTGTAGTGCTTGAGCCAAAAAACTGCGGCAATTCTGCCAATCCCTCAATCATTGTGGTTGGAGATGACACCTCAACCTCCTCCATCTGTACTATTGTGATCGGGTTTGGAGTCTCCATACCGGTGGTTCTAAGCCTTGTACCTGTTACTCTTATTTCTTCCAGGGAAAATTCTTCCTCTTCTGACGATGGAGTATCTTGTGCAAAAGTAAGATTACCTGACAACATTAGGGTGAAAAATGAAAACACAAAATAGAATAGTGTTTTCCTGATTGCACTACCAAGCTGATTGTTGTTTTTCATGTCTGCCTTCCCTCCTAAAGAATTACAATTTTAAAACTACATCCACAGGGATAAACCATAAACTTTATTATAGAATACAGAATCTGTATTCTTTTTATAAATATGACAATAACTTGTCAAACAAATTATATAGCTTTTTTTAAATTAGACCCCGATAAGTATGATATACTGCCCTGCACCCGTAGAATCTTTCAAGGTTTAAGAAGCTATATTTTCCCCAAAAAAATCACAACCTTATAAAGACATCAATAATAGATATTATTGTCATATATAATAAAATATTTTACCCATGACATAGATAATATTTATATAAAAACAGAAATAACCAGTTCGGTCTTAGAATTTGAGCTATTGAACAGGTTTGAAGATTTATTTTTTAAAATATTGATTCTTTTCAATATATGATCATTAGGCAGCTTTAAGGACTAAGGATCATATCATTTTTTATGAACCGCTTCCTGGTTAACCTGTTAAGCAATATAAAAAAAACAAAAAATTGTAAACAACAAAAAAGATACAGCTTTATTACAATATTATATTGTATTTTTATGGTTCTATTTAATATAAATCCGGGAGATATTTTCTTAACCTGAAATTTTGTATTGAAAACAAAGGGGATATACCCTTGGGTGCCAGCCCAAACATCCATCCTGTTAAGGTTGATCAACCCGCACTCATTAAATGGTGTTACAACGGAGATATAACAAATTATTTTTTAACCATCTCAAACATCTGCATTGTCGAGCTTTTGTGCATACCCATCAGATTCATTGGCACCTGCTGTTTGAGTTCTTCAACTGTCCAGCGTCCCCCGTATTTTATGAGCGAACTCTGCCATTCAGCCTCGGAATACAGGTGGATGCCTGGGCCGCCCACAAAAAATACAGACCCGCTTATCTGTGCTGCATCATCAGTAGAAAGGTAACAGATGAAAGGGGCCAGATCATCCGGGCTTGGGCTCATATTCAGGGGCAATTTATAATTATTAAATACCCATGGCCCCTTTCCATCAGGCATGGCCTTTTCATATGCGTCTATTTCAAAGGAGGCCCTTGTCTGTGCATTAGGAGCAAAGGCATTGCAGGTAATCCCGTACTCTATCACCTCCTGTGCTACTGCAAACGTGAGGCCCACAACACCTGCGTTTGCCGCCGAATAATGTGCCTGTCGGATTCCGCCGCCCTTGAAGGCGCCTGATGTGCAGTTGATGATACGCCCATAATTCTGTTTAATCATATGGGGAAGGGCATGGCGTATTGTATTGAAATAGGACTTTGGTTTAACACTGCACACATGATCCCACATCTCTTCACTCATCTCCCATATGGGGCTGAATGAAAAGGTGCCGGCAACGTTTACGAGGATATCGATTTTGCCGAACCTGTCCACTGCCGTCCGGATTAATTCTCCTGCGGTTGTAAAATTACTGGCGTCGCCAAAAAAGGCGACTGCCTCACCGCCGGCATCTCTTATGGCCTTCGCGGTGGTTTCCGCATCACCTTTTGCCTCTTCGGATTTCTTTTTCAATGCCTTTCGTTCTTCGCTATTAAGGTTTTTAACAAGGGATTCATCCATGATCGCAAAACCTGTTGAACCCGGTTTGCGGTTATTGGTAACAACCTTTGCGCCTTCTTTACCCATTGCAATGGCAATGCTGCGGCCTATACCCTGGCCTGAACCGGTCACAACGGCCACTTTTCCCTTTAAATTTTCACCCATTTTTTATCTCCTTAAGTTTAATAAGCTACCAATAACGATATATCTTGATTTTTTTACATCAAAACTCATTTTTTTACTATATAGAATTAAATACGAGGTTTCAACACCATAATCAGGCAGGAGTTCCCTTTTGCAGTTACATCAAACCTGTTTTTAATAGATCATATAGTAATACTTAACATAACGGCCTTATTACATATAAAACCAAAAAGCACAACCCTGCAAACACCTGTATTTTCCCTTCTATTTTTGTTTTATGTCAGATATAATCCAAATAAAAATGAAAATCATTATTTTTACAGACCTGGACGGTACACTCTTAAATCATAAAGATTATTCATATGCCGATGCCCTGCCATCCCTTGAAAAAATCAGGCAGGCAGGAGTCCCTTTGATAATGACCACCAGCAAGACTCGCAGTGAGACCGAGATCCTTCAGGCGGAGATGGGAATAGATGATCCTTTTATTGTTGAAAATGGCGCAGCTATATGTTTTCCTGCCAACTACAAGAATTTTAAGCTGAAAGATGTGAATTTTGAACCGCCCCTTCAGGCTGTGCAGATCATTAAGTTAGGCATTAGCTATGAAAGGATAAGGGCCTTTATTGAAGAAATCAGGGATCAGTTTAATATCAGGGGTTTCGGTGATATGTCAGCGA